>JBEEMB010000110.1:0-2896 GCA_041167815.1 Bacteroidota bacterium
GACGGAACTTACCTCAAGCCAACGTTGCTGGGCCGCACTGAATATCTCGAAATCATAGGTCATCGCAGAGGCGAAGCCCATATCACCTCCGCACAAGCGTAATATCCGATATGGAAGGCCCAGAGATGCCACTAACCCTTCGACGTGTGAAACCATCCGCTCCAACACTTCATAACTCGTATCCGGATGAACGAGCTCCACGATCTCTACCTTATCAAACTGATGAACCCGATTCAGTCCGCGCACATCCTTCCCAAAACTTCCGGCCTCACGCCTGAAACACGGAGAATGGGCCGTCATGCGCACCGGGAGATCCGATGACTTCAAAATGACATCCCGATAGATGTTGGTCACCGGCACTTCTGCCGTCGGAATCAGGTAGAGATTATCCTCGGTCATATGATACATCTGGCCCTCCTTATCCGGCAGCTGACCTGTGCCATACGCAGACGCCTCGTTGACCAGATATGGTGGGATATATTCCAAGTAACCAGCCTCCGTATTGTAATCCAGGAAGTATTGGATCAAGGCTCGCTGCAGTTTCGCACCTCTCCCCCTGTATAGCGGAAACCCGCTGCCGGTCAGCTTGGCGCCCGTTTCGAAATCAACCAGGTCATAATCCCGGATCAAATCCCAGTGTGCCTTGGCAGCAGCCGGCAATTCGGGCACTTCGCCTCCTGAACGTACGACCACATTGTCTTCCGGCGTCCGACCGACCGGCACCTCGCTGTAAGGAAGATTGGGTATGCGCTGTAACATCTCACGCACCGCTGTTTCCAATGCAACGAGCGTTTTTTCATGCTCCTCGATGCGCTCCTTCAGGGAAGTGACCTCGGCTTTCAATGCATCAGCCTCAGCCCGCTTTCCGGAAGCCATCAGACCTCCGATTTCCTTGGAAGCCTGATTCCTGCGTGCCAACAATTCATCATTCGCCTGCTGCACCCGCTTGCGCTCATCATCCTGTGCCAACACCTCGTCTACCAAAGAAGGTTCGGAAAAATGCTTGACGGCAAGCCTTTCTTTTACGAGTGCGGTATGCTGACGAATATGATTGACCTGCAACATGGCTTCTGAATTTGGCGCAAAGATAACCAACCGCCGGAAAGGTCCTCGTCATTCGATTGCCCCGACTTATCTAATTTTGCACACATGAATATGGAAGACGACCTCCAGATCCGATGGTGGAAACTGGAAGAGAAACTGATGCAGCGATTTGGCAAGAAACCCGACCTGGAATCTGTGCTATTTCTGATCGGCTTGCAAGAACTCGGTGTCAATCAGGAAAAATATAACAAAGAACAGAAGCAGGACCTCATGCACGTTGCAGTCTGCACCGTACTCTCATCGAGTGGATACTACGAGCTGGAAGGCATGGATAAAGACGGATGGCCCCATTTCAGGCAATTGAAAGAAATTGTACCGATGCCCCTCAAGCAACAAGAGGACTTTCTGAAAGATCACGTACTGCTTTATTTTCAACAGGAGCAATACCTGGATTGATCACAAACAATGACAAGAGCCAGTTCATATCGCCTTAAGACCAGCCTGATGATCAGCCTGATCATCGCATCCATCGCCCTGCAAGCCCAAATACCCGAGAAACGGGTCAGTAAACGTGATAAACGAAAGGACGTTGAAATGATCACCTCAGTGGGCACCATAAGACTTCGCCTTTCTGATGAGACACCGCTGCACCGGGATAATTTCATCCGACTCATCAAATCACGCTTCTATGATGGAATCGCATTTCATCGCGTGATAAAGGGTTTCATGATACAGGCTGGAGACGCAAAAAGCCGCGACAGCAGCATGCGCAAACCACGGCGGGCACCGGATTCCGCATACACCATTCCTGCAGAAATCCGGGAAGGGCTGTATCATCGCCGGGGCGTACTGGCTGCCGCACGACTGGGCGATCAGGTCAACCCAACACGGGCGAGCAGTGGTACTCAGTTCTATATCGTACAGGGTAAAATTTTCTCCGATAAGAGTCTTGACTCCGTGGAAACCCATCGCCTGAACGGAAGAAAAATCCCGATCACTCATCGCGACAAATACAAATCTATTGGCGGCGCACCCCATCTCGATCAATCATATACGATCTTCGGAGAAGTGCTTGAAGGAATGGATACCGTCGACCGCATCGCCGACGTTAACACAACCGGTCGGTCTGGTAACGACAAACCACTTTCCCCCATCAGCATCCTGAAAATACGGCTTGTGAAACGCAACCCGTAAAATGACCCTCATAATAATTGATCGATCCATAACGGTTCGGACGGAATTCTGTAAACTTGCATAAACTGAAGAAGATGAGCATCCCTGCCAACCTGCGCTACTCCAAAGAACACGAATGGGTGTCCGTTGATGGAGACGTTGCCACCATCGGCATCACTTACCATGCACAAGACCAACTCGGCGATATCGTTTATGTGGATATTGACACCATCGGAAAATCCCTGCCGGCTGAAGCCGTTTTCGGAACCGTCGAAGCCGTCAAAACCGTAAGCGATCTTTTCCTTCCCGTAGGTGGCACCATCCTCGAAAAAAATGCGGAACTGGATGGCAACCCGGAATTCGTAAACAACGACCCATACGGGGATGGCTGGATGATCAAAGTAAAGATGGACAATCCTGCCGACCTGGATAAGCTCATGGACCATGAAGCATACCAGGCACTCACGGGTGAATGATATAAGCCGTCATGATACTGAACACCAAATGGCCGGCCATAATATGGACCGGCCTCATTTTTATACTACTGGTCGTCCCATCCGAAGGCATCCCGAACAAAGGAATGCTCGGACTCCCGCATATCGATAAACTGGCCCATGTAGTCCTTTTCGGCGTCTTTGTCTGGCTATGGTCTCGAAGCGAGGATATATCTAACAACAAT
>JBEEMB010000115.1:0-3547 GCA_041167815.1 Bacteroidota bacterium
CATCTCATCCCATTGCACCCCTCTCCTCCATCCAAGCAGATGTATCGCCACCACCAATGATATGAACAGCGCTATGTTTGGTTCACTGATCAATGTGATGATCTCATGCGTGGAAAATGTGCCTGTTGAAATAAGTATCACCGGCATCAGGATCACCAAAAGGCTTGGCCATAACGAAGGCTTGTTGGCCGGATCAGTTTCCTCTGTAAAATTCAAGGGACTGGCCGGGATATTTTTCAAAGTCTTGCCGAATAGCCAGCCGGATAACAGCATCGCCGGAATTGAGATGACAATCCCCCATCCCAGGGTTGTGCCTATGTCAGCCCCTTGCAGATGTGTCACCAAATAATATGGCGCCGGATGTGGAGGCAGGAACCCCTGGGTGATCGACAAGGATGCGAGCATCGGGATGCCCAGATACACCGGATTGATGTGTTGTCTTTTGGCCGTCGTCAATACCAATGGGGTCATCAATAGAAATGCCACTGAAAAAAACAAGGGCATTGAAACGATGAATCCAATAATCATAAAAGCAAACGGCAGCCGTTTGGGACCGAATAGTTTGATCATCTGATCTGCTATGACCACACTGGCATTCGTTTTTGCGATGATTTTGCCGATCATGGCTCCGAGCAGAATGATGGTTATGATAGACCCCAATGTTGAGCCTATTCCCTTTTGAACGGCTTCAATGAGCAATGTTGTTTTGAAGCCATAGGCAAGGGCCATGGAGATGGAGACAAACAGAAACGCGAGGAATGGTTGGACTTTACCATAGGAAATCAGCACAACCAACAGCAGAATGGCAATACACAGAAGGCCCCACATAGCAATTTCATTATGATCTGAACAGAAGCATCAGTATGTTGAATTTATACATTTTGGAAGCAGCTTGATCAGACTGCTGTCAGGGGCTGGTTGATCGGTTGAACTTCACACCATTGAAAAATCCTGAGTTAACCCATGGTGAAATAACAAAGCCCATCACAAACTGTCATCCAGTTCATGATGGGCTTTTTGCTGTAGGGGGAGGAGTCGAACCTCCACGAGGACGTTAGCCGCTGCACAATTTGTAGAAGGAGCTACCTTCAACCTACTGGTGGTCAACCCCAGTCGGTCCGCACGTCTGCGGATCGGCGTTATGCAGTGTTTATCCGGTTATCCCCACCCCCGAGACAAGAGGGCATGTCTGCCAAGATTTCATCACCCCACAGTGTTAAGAACTTTGATCGCTTCAGATCAACAAGACGAAATTAGGCAAAATGCCCCGAATGGGCAAAATAATTCAATTAAATATTGTAAATATTGGAAATACTTTAATAAATTGCGTTTCATTATAGAAAACATTCAAAATACGAATCGCGTATGGCCGCCAAATTGAATCTTGACAAACTGGACCTCCAGATCATCCATGAAATGATGGATGACGCGGGTATCTCCTACGCAGACCTTGGAAAGAAGCTGTTTGTCTCCGGTGGAACAATACATGTCCGCATTAAAAAACTCCAGGAAATCGGTATCGTAAGAGGTACAAAACTCAATGTCGACCTCAAACAACTGGGATATGACATCACCGCCTTCGTCGGCATCTATCTGGAAAAAAGTTCGTTGTACGATCAGGTAGCCGAGGATCTGAAGAAAGTCCCGGAGATCATCAGGATCAACTACACCACAGGCAATTACAGCATGTTCATAGAAATCGTCGCGCGTGATATCAACCAACTGCGCCATGTATTGCACGACCAACTCCAGAAGATCCGCGGCATCGAACGGACAGAGACCCTGATCTCCCTCGAGGAAAGCCTCAACCGGAATGTCCGGGTGGTAGGTTGATGACCGTTCAACAACATAGTTTCGATTCTTTTCCCTCAACTGTTCCCCTTGCAGAAAAAGTTCCTGGGTGCCCTCTTCCTCATGATGCTCCTGAACGTACTGGTGAAGCCGGTATGGATCTTTGGCATCG
Source organism: Bacteroidota bacterium (assembly GCA_041167815.1). Taxonomy (GTDB): domain Bacteria; phylum Bacteroidota; class Bacteroidia; order Chitinophagales; family Chitinophagaceae; genus Pollutibacter. The sequence continues at coordinate 1,964 of JBEEMB010000115.1, forward strand.
ACCGGGGCGTGCAGAACATCACCGGCTTCGCAGAATACGGCCGGTATTTCGCCTATCTGAACTTCTGCATGGTGCTGGGTTTCATCCTGGATCCGGGCCTTCATATCCATATCAGCCGGTTGGCGAGCCTGCCCGAAGCGGACCGGGCGAGACTGTTCTGGGACGGACTCTATACCAAGATCGGACTGTTTCTGCTCTACATCCTCGTGGTAGCGTCTGTCGCAGGTGTGGCGGGTTATGCAGACCTTCGCTTTCTGTTCACCCTGATGGTGTTACACGCCTCCGTCAGCCTGTTTACATTTTTCAGGTTGTTCATCACCTCGGGGCAGCGTTTTAAGGCGGATGGTTTGCTGTCCGTTACCGATAAATCCGTCGTCATCCTCCTCATCGGTGCGATGATGTTATGGCCCGACTCGCTGGGTCAGATCAACATTGGAAGATTTGTAGCGGTGCAGACCCTGGGCATCGGCCTGTCCATGCTGCTGGCCGTGATCTTCCTGTTTCGCGGGGGCTGGCCTTTTAGTTTTCACCCATTTCGTGGATTCCGAAGTGACTTGCTGTTTCCCAGCATTCCGTTCGCGCTGAATATCTTTCTGATGACGGTCATCCTGCGTGCCGATGGCATCCTGCTTGAAAGGATACATCCTGATGGTGCCAGCGAGGCCGGACTTTATGCGTCCGGCTTTCGTATCCTCGATGCGTTCGGTATGATGGGGACGCTCGCGGGCGGTTTCCTGCTGCCGTTCATTGCCCGGCATTGGCCCGACGCCTCACGATTCAGTCAGGCCGTAGGTGTGTCGAGACGTGCATTGATGTGTGCGGCCATTCTCATCGCATCCGTCGGACTGGCCATACCGGGTTGGCTGACCGAATTCCTTTATCATCGATCAGATGCTCCCATCATCAACCTGATGCGCATCATATTGTTGGCCCTACCAGGACTGTCGCTGGTGGCCATCCATGGGACAGTGCTGACAGCCACGGGACATATCCGTCGATTCATCACCGTGAGTGGGGTAGCAGCAATGTTATCGTTCTGCCTGAATCTCTGGCTGATCCCACGTTTTGGAGCGCAGGCCAGCGCCCTGATCGCCGTTGGTATCCAAACATTGTACGCCTTCGCCCTCGTCCGCTCCACCCGCCGGCTGACACAGATCGGACTGCCGGCATCCGAGTTCCTTTCCTACCTCTTCGTGGGTCTCATGGGCTATGGGACGATCCGGGTCCTGGCACATCTTGGGGTACCCGTGCCCGTTAGTGTGGGTGTCTCCGTCGCCGTTGCATCGGTACTCTTTTATTTCACCCTCGGCTTCCGGATATCCGACCTGCAACGCCTGATGACACGTGATTGATCATCAGCAACAGGCAGGCAACTCCTGACACACCTGTCCGTCTATTGCATCAGCAGAACAAACCCCCGATAATATTTGTGGGGTCCGCTTATTGCCCTGCTCGTTAACTTTACCGCCACCAAAGCCTTCCTGCTGATGATACAAGACATCAAGGACATCGTCTTACGTCAACGCCGCTTCCTCCTGGTGGCCGTCGCACTGCCTACGCTGACAGCGTTGGTTGTGAGTCTCG
>JBEEMB010000038.1:0-12086 GCA_041167815.1 Bacteroidota bacterium
CACCCGGCCAGCTTCCGGAAATATCTGACCGAGCGATTCATTACACAAGTCCCGGCATTAAAAGCAGCACATCTCATCGATGGAGAAAATGATCCCGCGAAGGAATGTCAAAGATTGAGGGAACTCATTCAAGATGTGGATATAGATGTGGCGATGGTCGGCATCGGAGAAAACGGTCACTTGGCATTCAACGATCCTCCTGCTGATTTTGAAACTGTTGATCCATACATCGTTGTCGAACTGGATGAAGCCTGTCGTCATCAACAATATGGAGAAGGCTGGTTTACATCGCTGGAAGCCGTACCCAGGCAGGCTATCAGCATGTCTATCCGTCAGATCATGAAATCGAAGATGATCATCTGTTCTGTACCGGATGAACGTAAAGCTCCGGCCGTCAGGGATTGCCTCGAAGGCCCGGTGAGCAATATGCATCCGGCAGGAATCCTCAGACAGCATCCCAACTGCGCACTTTACCTTGATCAGGCAGCAGCAACGCTGTTAAAGTAGTTCGCCGAAGTATGGAGAATAAGGGCGTTTCCACAGACCATGCAACAGAGAAATTCATCCTGAAAGGAAAGGTGATCCAGAAGGATCGCATCCTAAAAAATGGTTACGTCTTAGTAGCCAATGGAAGAATCGCCGGGCTCGAAGAGCGGATGCCGGAATGGGAAAACGCCGCGTTCATCGATGTGGGTGATCATTACATTTCTCCCGGCTTCATAGACATCCATGTACACGGAGGCGGTGGCCATGATTTCATGGATGGAACCACGAATGCCTTTTTGAAAGTCGCAGAAATGCACGCCAGGCATGGCACAACATCCATGCTCCCCACTACCCTGACCGCAGATCTCAATGGCATCCTTCACACAATAGAAACCTACCGGCAATCCAATTCGCTTAATACAAAAGGTGCTTCTTTCCTCGGACTGCATCTGGAAGGTCCTTACTTTTCCATGGCGCAGCGAGGTGCACAGGACCCGCGATTTATTCGAGATCCTGATCCTGTGGAATACACTGAAATCCTACGTCATAGCGATGTGATTCGACGCTGGAGCATCGCCCCGGAAAAAAAGGGGGCGCTTGAACTGGGCAGATTGCTCAAAGCGCAGGGCATCCTCCCTTCCATGGCACATACTGATGCCATCTACGAGGAAGCATATGAAGCCTGGCAGAACGGATTCAGCCTCCTCACCCATTTTTATTCTGCCATGTCCGGGGTAACAAGAAAAAATGCTTTCAGATATGCCGGCGTCATAGAAGCCGGATACCTGCATGATGAGCTGGATGTAGAAATCATCGCAGACGGCGTTCACCTGCCTGCACCCCTGCTGAAACTCATCATGAAGATCAAAGGAACAGAACATGTGGCACTTATCACAGATGCCATGCGCGGTGCCGGCATGCCGGAAGGACCATCAATATTAGGACCAATTGATTCCGGAATACAAGTATTGATAGAAGACGGCGTAGCTAAATTACCGGATAGATCTGCCTTTGCTGGCAGCGTGGCAACAGCTGATCGATTGATTAGAACCATGATGGATCTCGCTGATGTTTCCCTGGTTGATGCTGTAAGGATGATGACGAGCACACCCGCCAGCATTTTAAAAGTCTCTGATAGCATCGGTACGCTGGAAAAAGGGAAAGATGCTGATCTTGTCATATTCGATGATCGCATCAACATCAAGCAGGTGATGATAAAAGGCAGACTGATGAATAGCTGATCTGTAACGGGATCCAAGCTCAGACTATTTTTTCTGAATGCACACCTTACCTTTGGCCCCATGGCCAGACCCATATTTTGCATAGGAGCAGCCTTTGTAGATGAACTGTTCCATACCCGGGAAGAAATCCTAAAGGCAACAACCAATGAAGCTACCATTTCAAAAACACCCGGGGGAGTCGCAAGAAATATCGCCCATCAATTATCCATCCTTGAGCTGGAAGTTAAATTGATCACCGTTTTCGGAAACGACGGAGATGGCGAATGGCTCAAATCACAATGCCGGAAAGCAGGTATCAATATCGACCATTCCCTGACCATCGAAGGCCCGTCTGGTCGGTACTCTGGTATCATGAACCCAGACGGTTCCTTATTTACCGCCTTTCTGACGCATAGTCCTGTCGAACACATCACACCGGAATACCTCGAAAAACATCGAGAGGTCCTGAAGACGGCTGGTTACATACTCTCCTGTGCCAACGTATTGCCGGCATCGCTCTCCTGGCTGCTGAATTTTTCAAAGGAATATGACATTCCATTCATCATCGAACCCGTTTCGGTTCCTCCGGCCAAAAGAATTGCCGACATGGAAGTGAATGGTCTTTGGTTGATCACACCAAATGAGGACGAACTACCTGTGATGGTAAATGGAAAAGGAATGAGCACGCGCGAACAGGTCGACGCTTTGCTAGATAGAGGCGTACAACATGTTTGGTTGCATCAAGGGGCGCTTGGGTCCACCATATACAAACGAGGAACAGAGATAAAGCTCCATGCCTGTCCGATTGAAGTGGTCGATTGCACCGGTGCAGGTGATGCCTCCGTGGCAGGTTTCCTGCTCGGTAAACAACTCGACATGAAAGACGACGAATGCCTTAGAGTCGCCCATACCCTTTCAGCAGAAATCCTTCAGGTGGAAGGGGCCAACATCCCCGGATTCAGCAGGCAAAAACTACTTGATCGGGTCAACCACTATTATCCAACCCCATGAAACATTGGCTGAACATTCATCCAGAAGTCATCAACGCCCTTCATGAAGGCAAACCTGTTGTGGCGCTTGAGTCGACCATCATATCGCACGGCATGCCATGGCCGAAGAACGTCGAAACAGCATTGGATGTAGAACAGGAAGTGCGTAATCATGATGCCGTTCCCGCCACCATCGCCATCCTTGAAGGAAAATGCTGCGTGGGACTTACTACGGAACAGATTGAAAATCTCGGGAAGTCTTCGGATGTGTGGAAAGTGAGTCTGCGGGATATGCCCTATGTGCTGAGTCAGGGACTGAAAGGGGCCACTACCGTTGCAGCAACCATGCGCATCGCTGCCATGGCCGGCATTCGCATTTTCGTTACCGGAGGGATCGGAGGCGTGCACCGCGGTGCGGAAAAAAATATGGATATCTCCGCAGATCTGACAGAGCTTGGAAAGACCTCCGTAGCAGTAGTTTCAGCCGGCGTCAAATCGATTCTCGACATTGGTATGACGTTGGAATACCTCGAAACACTAGGCGTACCGGTGGTCACTTTTGGCCAGGATGCATTTCCCAGTTTCTATTCGTCGAAAAGTAGTTTCAAAAGCCCGCTTAGGTTGGATTCGATATCGGACATCGCTGAAATGCTCCGGGCAAAATGGTCGATGGGTCTGGAAGGAGCAGTGTTGGTCGCAAATCCGGTGCCTGAAGAACTCCAGGTGGATCCTCAAGTCATAGAAGACATCATAGAGGAAGCAATGGTAGCGATCAACCTGAACGGAATTTCCGGCAAAGAGATCACACCATTCCTCCTGAAATACATCAGCGAACAAACCGAAGGGGAAAGCTTGACAGCCAATATCGCACTGATCAAAAACAACGCCGCCTTCGGAGCCCGACTGGCATCGGCATATCAGAAGCAGATTAACCTCGATCGGATTGGTTGATCAACCGGTCATTTCTTCCAGATTCGCAAATCATCCCAATAGATATTAAGAGATTGGCCCTGTGCCTTCATGTAGTCAACCAGTTCCTTGGAGGTGTACAACTTCATAGGATTGAAATGAGTGACGCCATCAGGCGCCGGATCGGCAGAATTGTGGGTGAAGTTGGTAATGTCAAATACCAATTGACGTTGTCCGCCCTCAGGTTGGATGGTCATATAAAAACGACCCTGCTGTCGGTTCCCCTCTTTGAAATAGTATTCCATCGTGAACCACTTGCCGACAGGAAGTTTCACCTGCGGGGCCTGCTGCGACCATAAAGTCGTATACTTCTGACTGCCATCAGGATTCAAGAGACAATCCTGTCCCTCAACAATAAAACAGAGATCACTTTCCGAAGGAACGAGCTTGCCGATACCCAAGGTCAGGCGATATCGATTCGGTACCGTCTGACTCCAGGTAATGTTATTCCAAATCTCAACAATCGTCAACCAATTGATGCTCGAAGGGTACTTTTTGAGCAGATCAAAAGATGAAGGTAAGAACATACGGACCGACTGATAATACTCCTTGTAGCCTGTTTTGATATTGTAAAACTCGTATTGCACGCGCGCCTTTACCGAACCATTACCACCGTCCGGCCAATGATCGCTCAAGCGATAATGAAGTACCCGGTTGGATGCATTGGTGGGATCTGTTGCCAGTCGGGCCGCCCTTTTCACCGAATCTCCTCCGTTGTAGTTGAAATATGGACGACTTGAAAGTACCGAGGTCTCCAAAGCATCCCAATCATTGTTTGATGCCAATGTCGCATCCTTCCCAATGATCCGGTCTGTTCCATTTGTTCCGTTCGGAATGATCTGGCACGAAGGCTCAAAACCGGACTGAAAGACCAGGGTTCCCTTCAGACTGGCAGGATCGATCAAACCCGTACCTGAAGTATCTGGCGGTGTCGGGGATTGCGCTGTGGACTTCTTGCAGGAAACAGCTGCCATCATCAATATTCCCGCACAGATCGACAAATGAAGACTTGATTTCAACATAAACTGAATGAATGAATGAGTACCCTTCGACAACAAATGAAGTTAGTGAACCATATCTTTCGGACAAAGAAGGCGGTGTTGGTTTTTCAACAAATAGATTAAGTCGGATTATTTTACCAAATATCATTCCTTACACGCTCCGCTCTCATCAGTGCTGTCTGCATAAGCCCAGGCATCCTGTAGACCCTTCCTCGCCGATCACAGAAATACAACCTGGAAGGAGATAAGGAATCTGCATGGCCATCCGCCCAGAAAGCCTCAAAACCAGGATGGGCATTTAACGGCCGACGTGCATAGGAATGGTTTAGGGTACTCGACACCGTTAGTTGTCTCGTTCGAATCCAACTTTCACCTTCATTACGACTCTCCCAAATGGCCATCTCCCCGCCTGTTCCCCATCGTTGCGGGCCAGGCTCCGTTGGTCCAATGATCTTCCATCGCCGGCCCCGTACATATATCGAGCCCATGTCGTAGTTGTGTGTCGATCGACAGACTTCATGTTCCTTCCATTGACCGTTTTTCCAATGCAGTATCACCCATCGCCGGGGATCACCGGCCGGGCCGGGCCGATGATCACGACTAAGCACCGCCAATATGACTGGATTCCCCTTTTCATCAACAGTCAGGTCATTCAGATATAACAGGAGACTGTCTTTCGCGTAGTCACGGATCAGAGCGTGACCTTGATTATCCGTGACCGGTATCGTGATCGAATCTCCCGAAATGTTCGTCCAGTGAAGACCGGTGTCCAAGGATTGCATAAAATATGCATTCGTGCGCTTGTCCACATCCCCGCCCGGATGAAAGTTGAAAACGGTCATGATCCTGCCAGCATCATAATACGAGAGCTGATAATGGCCACCCATCGCGGCCAATTTGCGTTCGGGACCGGGTTTTCCATCCAAATCTGTATTCCGAAAATATAGCTCCCTCCCGTTTGTATAGCGGGTGTACATCAACAAAAACCCTGAAGCACCCAGATACCAGGGCTGAGGATAAGTGAATGAAGAAGTCAGCAACTCCTCAAAACAGGATATGTCGCGGGGTTGTCGGGATCTGAAAACCTTTCCGGGTCTGGAGACATTCCTTCCACTGACGAATACCCATAAATATCCCTTGCCATCGATCGATATGGATGCATTGTCGTGTGGATCGTCTACCCCTTGTTTGTCCATGACTAACACCGGCCTCGGTAACATCCCCAAACGATGATCATAATACGAGATCATGATATAGAGATGCCGCTCTCCTTCCTTCCGGCTCCCGCCATAAACGAAATATGTCCGTTGGCTTTGACGATCATATATGGCCGTCGGCATGTGGTTGGCCGTATAGGTGCCCAGTCCTCCGGAATATTTGTCTCCAAAAGATGAACGTTGACCCAACGTGAACCAGATCCCCCGGTAACCGTCAAGACGTTCATTTTGAGCAGAAAGAGGTTGCTCCAACAGTAAAATGCAAACCGAAACAAGCAGAATAGTCAAATAATGGTACTTCAACATCGGCATGCTGTTATGCTTTTAATGTTCGATTCAGTATGGAAATTAATCTTGTTTATGATTCATTGGAATGAGTTTACAGACATTTGTATCCTCAAATGAATGACATGGCGAAAACAATCCTTCACAAAGCGGAGACACGCGGAAAAGCCGACCACGGATGGCTGAAAAGCTTTCACACTTTCAGTTTCGCCGGGTATCATGATCCACAAAGAATGCATTTTGGTGCACTGAGGGTGTTGAACGATGATACAGTGCATGGTGGTATGGGATTCGGCAACCATCCGCATGACAACATGGAGATCATCAGCATCCCGCTTGAAGGCGATCTCCAACACCGCGATAGCATGGGAAATATTGCAGTCATAAAAAAAGGAGATATCCAGGTGATGAGCGCCGGAACAGGCATTCAACACAGCGAATACAATAAAAACCCCGATGAACCCGTCAAATTCTTACAGATTTGGATCTTCCCCAACAAACGAAATGTGACCCCGAGATACGACCAGATCTCCATAAATGCATCAGACAAACAAGACCGACTGCTGCAGATATTATCACCTAATCAAGATGATCAAGGGGTATGGATCCACCAGGATGCGTGGTTTCATCTGGGTACATTTTCTGCTGACAGACAAGCGGAATACAATATTAAAAATTCAGGCAATGGCGTCTATGCTTTCATCCTGTCAGGTTCATTCACGATCGATGGGCACAAAGTTGAAACCCGCGATGGTCTTGGCATTTGGGAAACGGATGGGTTTAGCTTGAGATCTAACGAAGACGGATCTGAGATTCTTTTAATGGAAGTGCCGATGCGTTGAATTCATTTATCATCAGGAATTACAAAAAGCGAGCGGAGATGAAAGATATCATCTCCGCTCGTTTTATAATTATTACGCTGTTACTCAGGCTGTCGGTTGCAGTGCATCAATCTCCGGCAGATTACCGAACAACTCTTCCTCTGTGAACTCGTGGTTGTTGAGTTTACCTTCAAAATAATCCGAATAGGCCTGCATATCCACAAAACCGTGTCCACACATGTTGAAGAGGATCGTCCGTGGTTTACCCTCCAACTTCGCCATGTTCGCTTCCCTAATCACCTGAGCAATGGCATGTGTGGCTTCAGGCGCCGGTATGATGCCCTCCGCCTTAGCAAAAGCCACACCGGCTTCAAAGCATTCCAGTTGCTGAAGAGCTTGTGCCTCGATAAGACCATCCTTCAAGAGCTGGCTGCACAATACACTGGCGCCATGATAGCGCAATCCACCTGCATGGATCGCGGCCGGACGGAAATTATGACCCAAGGTGTACATCGGCAACAGTGGCGTATAACCGGCTGTATCACCAAAATCGTACATGAACTTACCCTTGGTCAGCTTCGGACAAGATGCAGGTTCCACAGCCACCGCACGTACATTCTTTCCATGCATCAGATTATGACGCAGAAAAGGAAAAGCAATGCCCGCAAAGTTTGAACCACCACCCAGCGGTGCAATCACTACATCTGGAAAATCTCCGGCATACTCCATCTGTTTCTCAGCTTCCTGACCGATGATCGTCTGATGCATCAACACATGATTGAGCACAGATCCCAGGGCATATTTCGTATTAGGATCATGAGCGGCCATTTCAATGGCTTCGGATATCGCAATACCCAGACTGCCCGTTGAATGCGGATCCTGCGCCAGGATATTCCGGCCGGCCTGTGTGCGATCACTGGGCGAAGCATATACATTGGCTCCAAACGTGTTCATCATGATTTTACGATACGGCTTCTGATCGTAACTGATCTTCACCATATACACATCGCACTCAATGCCAAACTGTTGACACGCAAAACTCAATGCCGTACCCCATTGACCGGCACCCGTTTCTGTAGTGATCTTTTTTACCCCTTCCTGCTTATTGTAATAAGCCTGAGGGACTGCCGTATTCGGCTTGTGTGAACCACTCGGACTCACCCCCTCATACTTGTAGTAGATTTTGACCGGAGCATCCAGCAACTTTTCCAGACCCGTAGCTCTGAACAACGGAGATGGACGCCAAATGCGGTAGATGTCCCGGACCTGATCCGGAATATCCACATATCTGTCTGCGGATACTTCCTGCTTGATCAGCTCCATGGGAAATAAGGGAGCGAGATCCTCCGGTCCTACAGGTTGTTTGGTTCCCGGATGAAGGGGAGGAAGTGGCTTGTTGGGCATGTCGGCAACTATATTGTACCACTGCCTGGGCATCTCTGACTCGTTCAGAAAGATTTTTTTGTTCATGATGGCTGGGTTTGGAATAATCAACAATATTTACAATTTAGGCAAGATGTCAGAATCTTATCAAACATGTTGAAGTTTTTTTTGATTCGATATTAATAAAAGGAATGAATGAGAAATATTCGTTCACATACAGTTGATCAGTATCGACGAACGAAATCACCTAAAACATTTATTGGTGTAAATCGATCAAGTTCCTTTTTTGTGAGTTTTTTTGACCAAGACACCCGCTTCGACATATCACTCCCAGCTCCTTTACTGCCATATTCAGCATAAAATGTCGTTTTCTCCTTTTCCGGAAACATCACATCTCCAGGCCAATGATGCCAGCCCTCCGGCAAAATATGATCATCCATCTCCGTTCTAATGAATACGGTCTGGGCATAGGGACGCCATGGTCTGCCCAAATAAACCCTTTTGACTTCCGGAACTGCCGAGAGCCGACAATCCAACATCACAAAACCGTGGCGTTGATCTTTTCGGGTAGCCGCTGCGGTAATATAGGAATCCGACAAACTCCGGATATGACAACGCTCAAAAACACAAGTCGCCTCTCCAAAAATGAAATCGGTCGTACCCTCGATGTAACAATCCACATAATACTGGCGACTGTTTGAACTGGCAGCGTATAGTGTGTCTTGATTGCCCAGTATTTTGCAGTTTCGAACAACGACTCCATCGCCCTCCACATGCAAAGCAACAGCCTGACCCACACGACCGGCTGTATTTTCAATCGTCAGATTCTCCAGAAGTGTGCCATTTCCCTCCACCAACACGCTGTGACTGGTATAAGTCTGATATTTATCCAACCCATGAATATCGTGGCCTCCGGGAACCGGTTTGCCTGTATGGTCATTCCCTGTGATTACCACGGAATCACGATGATCACCAACCAAAGAAAGATTGGTCTTCCAGGAAGGAATGATCAGCTTTTCCCGATAGATCCCTTTTCGGATATGAATGGTGACCCTTTTTTCCCCAAGATCCCGACAAGCCTGGATGGCTTCCTGTATGGTTTTGAAATCTCCGGATCCATCCTGTGCCACCGTTAATACTGTTGGGTGTGTTTTCTGTGCAAGGACATCACAAGCAGTGAAAGACAAGGAAAAAATCAAAATCAAAGAAAAAAGGTAATAAGCACGCATATGATCGAAGGTTATTCAACCTTCAATTTCAGCATTTTTCAAGTGCGTGTCCAGGATAAATCATGCAATCGTTCCCGACAAAGGCTAATGCATCTTAACGCAACGAACAACCCTTTAGGATGTCCACGGAATCCGCTCAACAGGCTTATCAGGCTTGGCATATCGGTATCTTGCCAAGGCACTGACTTGTCCATATGCATCCAGACCTGTACTCACGAGAGATTCTGCCCGACTGATATCGATAAATCCATCTGAACCAACCAGCGAAGGAGAGACTTGAACCTGCAGGACCCTGCCAATCACAAAATAAGTTCCATTCAGAGGAATAGGATTGACCTGAACCAGCTCCAGGGCATATCTCACAAGACTTTCCCGGACATATGGAACCGGCAACCCTTCAGTCCAATCTTCTGTCAGGCCGGTTTTTGTAAATTCACTCACACCATCCGGATACTTGGCGCTACATTGATGCGCGCGTTCCAGTATCTCTGGATGGACATGATTGATGGTATAGAAACTACCTCGCTCAATATTGGCCAAGGTATGCGGAGCGGCTTCCCTGGGTCGATTGATAAAACCAATCAACGCCGGATCCGCTCCCAAATGAACGATATTACTGAACAAGCCCAGATTGCTCACCCCGTTTTCATCTATCGTTGCAATCAGGTTCAATGGCTTGAAACCGCTGAGGGAATTCAGAAAATTGGCCCTGTAAAAGCGCTCCCAACCGCCAATCTCCTCCATGTGATACGTCTTAATATCATTCATGGCATTTCAACAACGCGTAAGACTACTGGTTCAATAAATCTTGTGGAACCACCTATGCCTTTGAAAGGATTTCAGCAATAGCCTGTCCCTTACCATCCGGCGTTGTGTAGAATGGTCTACCCTCCACCTCATAATTCAGTTCCGGCTGAATCCCCAATGCATGGTAGATGGTCTGATGCAGTTGATCGATTTTCACCGGCTTCTCGATGGTTTTACAGGGGCGTTCATCCGACGTTTTACCATAGGCGTATCCTTTACGGATGCCGCCACCGAACATCAATACTGAACATCCATCTGTAAAATGCCGATGCATGCCATAGTGCTTCAATTCAGTAAGGATATCCGGCTGCCTGACCTGCTCCTGTACTTTCAACTCCGGTCTGCCCTCCACCATCATATCGCGACTGAATTCGCTGGCCAGAATGATCAATGTCCGATCCAAACGACCGCTTTTCTCCAGATCCAGGATCAATTGTGCCACCGGCGCATCGATCAGTTTCTTCATATCCGCCAACCGCGTATGACCATTCTCATGTGTATCAAAACCGAAGAAAGGCTCGTATTCCGTCGTGACACTGATGAATCTTGCTCCCCGCTCCGCCAGCCGCTTCGCCATCAGACAACCCAGGCCAAACTTCCCGGTGTTGTACACATCGTAAGATTCCTTCGATTCGCGACTCAAATCGAATGCTTCTGCTTCCGGAGATTTCAACAAACGATAAGACTGCTCCATGGATCGAATCAAGGACTCCCGCTGATAATCACTGCCGTGTTCACCCATCGGGCTCTTATTCACCAAGTCCTTGTACAGCTGGTTTCGACGTTCGAAACGCTTGATATCCATTCCCTCCGGCGGAAGCACACTTTCAAGACCGATGGAGGGATCAGGAATCATAAAGGGTCCGTATTCACTCCCCAGGAATCCGGCAGAATGAAACGCCTTTAATTCCTCTCCTTCCCCCACCGTGAACCGCTGACCAATATCGATGAAGGCCGGGATCACTGGATGCAAGGGGCCTTTTTCTTTCGCGATCCACGCGCCGATGTGAGGCGCAAGGACCGATTGGGGGGGCTCATAACAGGTATGCCAGTGATATTGATGGCGCGTATGAAGAATATGCCCAAGATCTGCTGCTACGTAGGAACGAATCAGCGTGCCACGATCCATCACCTTTCCTATGGCCGATAATCCTTCTGAAAATCGAATGCCGTCCAATGCGGTCGGAATGGATGGAAAAGTGCTCAACACCCGGTTTGCCTCCATCCCCTTTTCAAAGGGCGTATAAGCTTTCGGGTCAAATGTCTCGGTATGAGCCATACCGCCGGCCATCCAAAGCAGGATCACCGTATCCGCAGATGTATTCGACGGTGGTTTAGCGCCACAGCCACTCAAGAGAGCCGGAATGGGAGATCCGGCAGCCATGGCGGCCATTACAGCAGCGGAACTACTGCCCAAAAACCTGCGGCGACTCCAGTCTTTTCTGATCAGGGTCATATTAAAATATGTTTGTTTTTTTTAATATCAGCGAATCAGTTGAAATTCAGGATGCAAAGACATACTCCAGAAGAAATCCTCCACCTGATCGATGCGCAGCGGACTACCCAAAGCTCGGACCAATAACTCAGACTCTCTTTCGGCAGGAAGGCGACCAAACATTCTACGGTAGGTTTCAGCGACAAGTTGTTTGGGATCAGGGTGACGAGCAGACCATTTAACA
>JBEEMB010000059.1:0-3157 GCA_041167815.1 Bacteroidota bacterium
GGGCGAGGCCGATAGATGTCAGCGGAAATGAGATATAAAACCATTCTTCCACCGTCAGACTCCAGGCAACGGAGAAGAAATCGGGCATGGAGGACGCGAAATTCTGAAGAAAGAAGAAGTATTTCCAGCTGAAGCCTCGCATATCATCCCGGGATACATAGACGAAGGCGATCATGATCAACAGGATCAGATAGTAGTTCGGAAGCGTGCGATACCACCTGAATTTCCAGAAATGAAAGAGTGTCGATTTGCCGAAACCCTCCTTCTCAAAGGTTTTGATCAAAATGGTTCCGATCAGAAAACCACTGAGCACGAAGAAGATGTCCACCCCGTCGATATGCCAAAACCTGGGAAACCAGGTGAAGTTTCGTCGAACCAGCGGATCTCCGTTTAGCAGTATCACAAGCATGATGGCAACCATGCGCATCACATCGAGTCCGAAGATGCGCTTATCAAGATTCAGGTCTATACGGAATAGATTTTTCATCCTACAACAGGTTCATTTTGTCGGCTTCAAGATCAAAATCAAGTATCATAACGTATGAGTGGTGAAAATAATATGGGACGCGTTTATTATTCGTTGCAATATGTTATGATTCCTGGCCTTTAGAGAATGTTATAATACCGGCATCCTTCACTTTTTGACATGATAAATGCCAGGCTATTCTTTTTTATACTGCTTCCTAATTATTCGAGGGCGAGCCATTCGTCGGTTATTGCCATGTGGCTTTTCCAGATCGGGTGGTTTCTGTCAGGATTCACTGTTGGTCGTACTGACCCATGCCTGATTTCGGTATCGGCCGCCCCTGATTGCTTAACTTTGCAAATCATTCCGCAAAACACATCCCTTGCGCCGAAAAACGATCATCCGGATCCTGACAGTCTGCACCATTATATATGCGTTGATTGGGATTGTTTATTTCCATGCGCAGGAGCGCATCCTCTTTCGCCCGGTTGTCGTTGACTCAGACTTTAATTATGATTTCCCCATGCCGTTTCGGGAAACCATCATCCCACATCATCCGGGGGCGGATTTACACATCACTATATTTCCCGTTTCAAATGATATCGGCCGGAAGGGTATCTTGATATATCTCCATGGTAACCAAAAAAATGTCTCTTGGTATGTGGATCGTGTGCCATATTTCACAGCCAGAGGCTACGAAGTATGGATGCCGGATTATCCCGGTTACGGAAAAAGTACGGGACCATTGGAGGAATCCCTGTTTTATGAATACGCGCGCCAGGCCTATCTGATGGCGAAGGCAGATTGTGCACCGGATTCGATCTGGGTATATGGCCGGTCGATGGGAACCGGCGTGGCTGCCTGGCTCGCCTCAAAAGTGTCGGTGAGGGGTCTGGTGCTTGAAACGCCCTATCAAAGCATCCCGGAGCTGGTTTCAACCTGGATGCCCATCTGGCCGACACGGCGATTGTCGAGGTTCAAATTCCCGGTATCCGAATACCTGCAACAGGTTACCGAACCCGTGACCATTTTCCAGGGAACGGATGATCGGGTCAATCCCTGGAGACAGGCAGCCGGGCTCAAAACCGTCCTGAAGCCCGGTGATCGTTTTGTAACGATTGACGGGGGGCGCCACAATGACTTGCCCACCTATCCCCTGTACACGCGTATGCTGGACACACTCCTTACTCTTCAGGAATAATCCTGTTCAGTTTTAGACGGGTGACCGGGGCGACGATCAGCGGGAACTTCTCCACTTTCACGTTACTGGGGTCGAGACCGAAGCCTCGTTCTTCAGAAAGGCTGACTTCTTTGAGTGCGAAATACACGTTCATCACGACTTTCTCCCAGAAGGGCAATTCATTGTCCTGACTGAGGAATTTCTCCATGACGATGAATTCGAAGTCGCCCACGATGTTATTCCGCTGCAGGCTTTCGTAGCGGCTCACGACATTCACTTCCTTATTGGCCACCATGTCTTCCACCACCCGCCGGACCATGAGGTTCAGCTTTGGTTCGATCCTGAATCCCAGCCTGAATTCCACGCGGATGACTTCATTGGGGATGATGGTGGTCACTTCATATTCGCAGGTATAGGGATCATCCATGGTATCGACGTGGACGAACCAGTAGATATCCGCCCGTTTGGGTTTCTTGTTGAAGATCGAGTAGGTGATCTTGTGCTCGATTTCCTTCGGGTTGTTGGCGCTGGTCAGGTAAATGAGGTGGGTAGCGTATTTGTTGATGGTTGTGTCGTTCGACAGCTCCTGCAAGAGCGGTAGGTAGTCTTCCAGTTTCACGAATTCCACATATCGGTTTTTGATTTTGCGGGATCGGAACCAAACGTACATCACAATGAACATCAGTCCTGCCACAATCAGGGTAATGTATCCACCATGAGAGAATTTTTGCAGCAATGCCAGCAGGAAACCAAGATCAATGAAGAAGTAGAGAGAAAGAAACAGGTAGATAAAAACTGGTTTTACGCGCTGCAGGACCAGATAATTAGCAAAAAGCAATGTTGTCGCAATCATGGTCATAATGATTGCAAGGCCATACGCCGCCTCCATTTTTGAGGACTCTTTGAAGTAAAGCACCACACCCACGCAGCCTGTGAAAATCATGGCGTTGACAGCCGGAATATAGAGCTGTCCTCTTTCTTCAGATGGGTAGACAATCCGGAATTTGGGCCAGAGGTTCAGGCGCATAGCCTCACTGATGAGCGTGAAGGAACCGCTCACCAATGCCTGACTGGCAATGATGGCCGCACTGGTAGCTATCACTACGCCTATGATTACGAACCATTCGGGCATCAGGTCGTAGAATGCGTTGATGGTCAGTTGTTCTTTGACAGCGGCAGTGATCTCCAACCCTTTGCGATTGGCCAGCAGGAATGCACCCTGTCCCAAATAGTTCAACAACAGGGTCGTCTTGACGAATATCCAGGAGATGCGTATGTTGCCACGTCCGCAGTGTCCCAGATCACTGTACAGTGCTTCAGCGCCCGTCGTGCAAAGAAAAACAGCGCCCATCAGCCAAAGCGCGTTTGGATATTCTTTGATGAAGTGCACGGCATGCCAGGGGTTGAAGGCCTTGAATATGCCGGGTTCATCCCCCAGATGCATGATACCAAGGATGGCCAGCATGCTGAACCAAATCATCATCACGGGTCCAAACATCTTGCCAATGGAT
>JBEEMB010000124.1:0-4262 GCA_041167815.1 Bacteroidota bacterium
AAGGCAACTGGTATTTCTCGCTTACGCAGGATGGAAGACCGCTCATTCAGCCATACAATATCTTCAGCGATTGTTTTGCCTGCATGGCATTTGCGGCTTTGTATCGGATCGTCCCGGAGGACCGGTACAGGAAAATCGCGCTGGACACCTTTGAAAACATCCTCTCCCGGCAATCGGATTGGAAGGGTAAGTACAACAAGGCTTATCCAGGCACCCGGCCGCTCCGGAATTTCAGTCTCCCGATGATCCTGTGCAATCTGGCATTGGAGATGGAAGAGATCCTTGGCAAGGATCGGGTGGAAGCCATGATTCCCGGGGTGATACATGAGGTGATGGGCATTTTCCTTCAGCCGGACAGCGGTCTGGTGCTGGAAAATGTGGCTCCGGACGGATCATTTGTAGACAGTTTTGAAGGCCGGTTGCTGAACCCGGGGCACACGCTGGAGGCGATGTGGTTCATCATGGACCTGGCGAAACGTACAGGAGATGATGCGCTGATCGGTCGAGCACGTGACGTGATGCTTCGCACCCTGGACAAAGGGTGGGATCAGGAGTATGGGGGTATTTTCTATTTTCTCGACATCAAGGGGCATCCTCCACAGCAATTGGAATGGGACCAGAAACTATGGTGGGTTCATGTTGAAGCACTGGTGGCCATGGCCAAGGCATGGAAGTGTACCGGCGACGAACGGTGCGCTGAATGGTTTCAGACTCTGCATACATACACCTGGGAACATTTCCGTGATCCGGAATATCCCGAATGGTTCGGCTATCTCAACCGGCGGGGCGAGGTATTGCTTCCCTTGAAAGGGGGCAAATGGAAAGGTTGCTTCCATGTGCCCAGATCACTCTATCAAGTTTGGAAGACGCTGGAATCAAAATAATTAGGGCCCCATCACATGAATAAAATCTTCATTTCTCTGTTTGCAGCATGCTTTTGGCTGTCAGGCATCCCGGTCGTCTCGCAGACAACGCTGCAAACGGATGTGCTGGTGATCGGGGGCGGCACGGCCGGAACCTCGGCCGGCATACAATCGGCACGCAGTGGCGCACACACCATCATCGTAGAGGCGGGGCCATGGCTCGGCGGCATGCTTTCTGCCGCAGCGGTTTCAGCTACTGACGGGAATCACAACCTCCCGTCGGGTATCTGGGCGGAATTCAGGCAGGCCATCTACCGGCGCTATGGAGGTCCGGATCGGGTATCCACCGGGTGGGTGAGTAACACACATTTCGAGCCGCGGGTAGCGGACAGCATCCTGAAAGCGATGGTGGCAGCCACACCCGCGCTGAAGGTGAGACATGGATTCGCTTTCGTATCCCCCATCATGAAGGGCGGACGCATCACCGGCGCGCGTTTCCGGGAAACAGCGGGCAAGCGAACCATGATCATCCATGCTAAATGCGTGATCGATGCCACTGAATTGGGCGATGTATTTGCCAAAGCAGGAGCAGCCTATGATCTGGGCATGGAAGCAAGCAAAATCACAGGAGAACAGGTGAATGTACCGACATCTTCAGACATCATCCAGGATATGACCTATGCGGCGATCCTGAAAGATTATGGACGGGATGCAGATTGCACGATCGTTCGTCCTTCAGGATACGACCCCATGGAGTTTGACGGATGCTGCCGTGATTTTTGCAGCAAGCCGGAGAAACTGACCACCAACGTAAGCAAGCAACAAATGATCGATTACGCCCGGTTGCCCAATGATAAATATCTGATCAACTGGCCGGGTAAGGGAAATGATATTTATATCAATACCGTGGAAATGGACGAGGCGGGCCGAGCGGAGGCATACGCGCGTGCCAAGGCGAAGACCATGCGTTTTATCTATTTTCTTCAAACCGAGATGGGGTTCAGGAATCTCGGTCTCGCCCGTGACGAATTTCCAACGACCGATCGGCTCCCGTTGATGCCATATCACAGGGAGGGCAGGCGGCTGCGCGGACTGGCCCGCATCGACCTGAATCATATCGCGACGCCTTATGCGATTGCAGCCCCACTCTACCGGACGGGCATTTCGGTTGGTGATTATCCGGTGGACCATCATCACCGCGAAAACCTGAAAGCGCCCCAGCATCTGGGATTCTATCCCGTCCCATCCTTCAACATTCCGCTGGGAGCCTTGATACCGGAAAAAATCGACGGACTGATCGCGGCAGAGAAATGCATCAGTGTGAGCAATGTCGCCAATGGAACCACCCGGCTACAGCCCGTGGTATTGCTCACCGGACAGGCTGCCGGAATCCTCGCGGCACTGGCTGTCAGGCTGAAGCAACAACCCAAGGATGTTCCCGTGCGGAAAGTGCAACAGGGCTTGTTGGACGCGAAAGCCTATCTCATGCCATACTTCGATGTAAAGCCTGACCATCCCTTTTTCCGGGACATTCAATCGATTGGGGCGACAGGCATCCTGAGGGGTGTGGGTGAGCCCTTTCAATGGGCGAACCGGACCTGGTTTTACCCAAATCAACGGGTCATGACGAAGGAGGTCAGCGATGGTCTGGCGGCTTATGGTGTGAAGATTCCGGCGACAAAGGACAGTCTGCTAAAAGCTGAAGAAGCCTTTGTCATTGCAGCAGCCCTGGGTGGCACCGCCCCTGGTCAGGGTGAGCGGGCTGCAACATGGGCGGCGCTCGGATTGGGAACCTATGAACCAACTGCATTCATTGATCGGGGAGCTTTTGCCCGTCTTCTGAACAATCTGGCTGATCCGTTCAACCGATTCCAGGTGGATCACAAAGGACGGATCCTCCGATAACAAATTTGTACACTAAAACCCAAGCAATATGAAACATCGCATGCTCATGTGGCTGCTATGCATGGTGGCATCTGCGCCACTGACGGCCCAGGAAACGGGCGTCAAAGGGCGGGTCACCAGTGCGTCCAGCGGAAATCCCGCGGAAGGCGTAACCGTGACCGTGAAAGGGAGCAAGAAGGGAACATCCACGACGCCGGCCGGGAGCTATTCTGTCCAGGCGAAGAAGGGAGAAACCCTGGTTTTTTCAGGCATCGGCTTCGTGACCCGCGAAGCAGTCGTATCGGGGCCGACGTTGGACGTGGCACTCGAAGCGACCTCCGGCGATCTCGGTGAAGTTGTGGTTGTAGGCTATGGCACCCAACGCAAGGCGAACCTCACGGGTGCGCTGGTGACATTGTCCAATGCCACCATCACCAAACGACAGGTGACCAGTACCAGTCAGGTGCTGCAGGGTTTGGCACCAGGCCTGACCGTCCAGCAGCAATCCGGCCGCCCGGGCGCTGATGGTGCATTCCTGAGGGTCCGTGGAGAAAGTTCCATCCAGGGGAATGCCACCCCATTGATCGTGATCGACGGGCTGCTGATGCCCACAGGATCAGGGCCGGATGCATTGAACCAGATCGACCCGAACGTGATCGAAAGCGTCACGATCCTCAAGGACGCCGCTTCCACCGCAATCTATGGCAACCGGGCTTCTTCGGGTGTCATCGTTGTCAAGACGAAAAGGGCCGCGCAACCGGGGATGAAGGTCTCTTACAACAACTTCCTGTCTAAGCAGTCGTTCACCGCCCTTCCGGAGCGGGTGAGTTCAGTGGATCACATGGTGTACAGCAATGAGGCCGAAAGGAACAGGACGGGGAATCCCGCGGCCGTAGTCTTTCCGCAATCGCTGATCGACAAGTACATCGCCAATCCGGCAGGCAATAACATGGATGTCATCAATACGGATTGGGTGAAGGAAGTACTCACGAACAGCGGCTTATTGCAGAACCACAACGTTCAGTTGAGTTCGGGCGGTGAGCGGCTGAACCTGTTCACTTCATTGACTTACATGAACCAGCAGGGCCTCATCCCCAACAACCGCTTCGAGAAGTATGACCTGAGGCTGAATCCGGAGTACAAGATCAACAAGTGGATGACCCTGACCGGCACGATCGGTTACAACCAGAACAAGACGGTCAACCCATCCACCGGATCTCCGGAGTTCATCATCCGCCAGGCCATCGGACTGCCATCGCTCGGAGCCGGTAAATTTGGATCTGGCATGTATGGTACTGCTGCGCAGACCAACAACCGCAATCCCATTGCCATGGCAGAAGCCACCGGCAATTCAGTCACCCAGGGCAACACCCTCCTGACCCGTGTGGCGCTCAACATCAATCCCATCGAAGGGCTCGACATCGAGGCTGCATGGGGGCGTGAGCGGCGCAATCCGTATACCAAGAGCTTCATCAAGAATGCCGATATTTTTGCCCCCAACCTGGCTACGAACAC
>JBEEMB010000209.1:0-5260 GCA_041167815.1 Bacteroidota bacterium
AGCTTGTGACCGATGGGCACGAGCTTGTGGTTGACTTTGGCGCCAATGCATCTCGAGCCCACGGCGGTGTGGATGGCGAAGGCAAAATCGAGGGCGGTAGAGCCGACGGGCAACATTTTCACATCCCCTTTGGGGGTGAACACATAAATCTCTTCTGCGAGGAAAGATGTTTTGAAATCCTGAAGAAAATCGATGGAACTCAGTTCCTGGTTTCCGAGTGCTTCCCGTATCTGACCGAACCACTGGTCGAAACGATCTTCCTCCTGCCCCCCTCCCTCCTTGTATTTCCAGTGTGCCGCCAGGCCTTTTTCCGCGATCTCATTCATCCGGCGGGAGCGAATCTGGATTTCGACCCATTTGCCCTGCGGTCCCATGACCGTGGTATGCAGGGCTTCGTAGCCATTTGACTTGGGATTGCTCAACCAGTCGCGCAGTCGCTCCGGCGACGGGGTGTACATGTCTGTAATGAAGGAATAGATCTTCCAGCAGTCTTCCTTTTCCTTTTCCTGGGGGCCGTCGACAATGATACGAATGGCAAAGAGGTCATACACCTCTTCAAATTCAACCCCTTTTTTCTTCATCTTATTCCAGATGGAGTGAATGGATTTGGGGCGGCCATAGATTTCGTAGAGGAAATCGGCTTTGTCCATTTTCTCACGGATGGGCCGGATGAATTCGTTGATGTATCTGCTGCGTTCGCGTTTGGTCTCGGCCAGCTTCCGGGCGATATCGCGATAGATGTCCGGCTCCAGGTATTTCATCGCCAGATCCTCCATCTCGGTCTTGATCGCATAGAGCCCCATTCTGTGGGCCAGGGGGGCGTATATGTAAACTGTTTCCGAGGAGACTTTGAGTTGTTTTTCCCGCTTCATGCTGTCGAGTGTCCGCATGTTGTGCAGGCGGTCGGCCAGTTTTATCAGGATCACGCGGGGATCATCGGTGAGTGTGAGCAGGATCTTCCGGAAGTTCTCCGCCTGTTTGGATGTGCTGGTATCTTCTACGGTGGAGATTTTGGTGAGTCCGTCGATGATGCGGGCGATCTCGCTGCCGAATTCACGTTCCACATCTTCGAGGGTGATGTCCGTGTCTTCGACGGTGTCGTGCAGGAGTGCGCAGATGGTGGAGCGGACACCGAGGCCGATTTCCTCCACGCAGATGCGGGAGACCGCCAGGGGATGGAAGATGTAAGGTTCGCCGCTTTTCCTTCGCATGGTTTTGTGGGCATTCACGGCCATTTCAAAGGCCCGACGGAGCAGGACTTTGTCGCCCGCCTTCACTTTGGGCTTCAGGAATTTAAGCAACGCGCGGTATTGGCGTACGATCTCCTTCTTTTCCTGCTCTTCTGTGAGGTTGTATTTTGGTGCTGCCTGTATGGTCTCCTGCGTTTCCATGCATCCAAATTTACTGAAAAACAGCAGGAGATGGATAATGTCTAGGGAATCCAATACCTTTGCCGCCCTGAAAGCCTGTGTCGGTTCCTGAAATATCATGTTTCAAGGGGTTCGAGACGGGTTGGATTTCAAGCGGGTGTGGTGAAATTGGCAGACACGCCAGACTTAGGATCTGGTGCCGCGAGGCTTGGGGGTTCGAGTCCCTTCACCCGCACTTCACCCTCGTAGACGGTTTTCCGTCGACGGGGACTGTCGTTTAAAGAACATAAAGACAGCATTCAGAAAACAGCAAGTATGCCTACAGTTAACCGGGAGCAGATTGCGCTCCTTACCGACAAGATCAGTGTCACCGTGACGAAGGAAGACTACATGCCGGCCTTCGAAAAATCGCTGAAGAATTACGCTAAAAACGCCAACATCCCGGGATTCCGGAAAGGGATGGTGCCGACGGGCATGATCCGCAAGATGTATGGTGCCGCCGTGTTCAATGAAGAAGTGCTTCGTGCGGTGGAGCGGGCCCTGATGGGATATCTTCAGCAGGAGAAGCTTGAGATCTTTGCACAACCGTTGCCTTCCACCGACAATAATCCTTCGAACCTGGATGTGAGTGCTCCGGACGACTATGTATTTTCTTTTGAGGTTGGCCTGAAGCCTGATTTCAAGGTCGCGGATCTGGCAGGTAAAAACATTACCCGCTACAAGGTGGATATTACGGACGAAATGGTCAATGAAGAAGTTGACCGCATTCTTCAGAAAGCCGGCACGATGACGGAACCTGAAGCCATTGGATCCGAGGAGCATGTCCTGAACGTGATCTTCCTGCCCTGCGATGCAGACGGTAACCCGGAGGAAGGTGCTACGGCGGTTGAGAACTCCCTGCTGGTCAAATATTTCAGCCCGGCCTTCCGCGAGAAGCTGATGGGCCTGAAGAAGGATGACAGCGTGGTGCTGACATTGGCTGATGCCTTTGAGGAAAAGGAGCGCGAATGGCTGATCACCGATCTGAAGCTGGACAAGGAAGACCCCGCTGCTATCCAGAAGTCGTTCAAAATGACCATTGCCAAGATCGGATTCGTTGAGAAGCGCGAAATGAACGAGGAGTTCTTCAATGAATTCATGCCGGGCAAGGAAGTGAAAACCGAGGAGGAATTCCGTGCCAATGTAAAGGCAGACATGCAGCAGTACTGGGACACGCAGGCTGCCAATCATATGCATCATGAGTTGTACCACGTCCTTAACGAGGAGACTCCGATGGAGTTCCCCGAAGGATTCCTGCGTCGCTGGATGATGGAAGGCCAGGAGCAGCCTAAGACCGCTGAAGAGGTGGAAGCAGAATTTCCGACCTTCCGCAACCAGTTGCGTTGGACGCTGGTGAGTGACCGCATTGTACAGGAGCAGGGCATCCAGGTGGATCGTGAGGAAGTCATGACCCAGCTGCGTATGCAGGTCCTCAGCTATTTTGGAGGCATGAGTCTGGCCAGTGCAAACCTCGACTGGATCGACGGATATGTGGAGCGCATGATGAAAGACGAACAGCAGGTGGACGGTGCATATCGTCGGGTACTTACTGAAAAGATCTTCCAGTGGGCCGCAGCACAGGTTGCGCCGGTGGAGAAAGTTGTCAGCTTCGACGAGTTTTCCAAAGAATTGGAAGCGCATCGCCACGAGCATTGATCCAACGCCGGATTTACAACGATTTCTTTTGATATGACGGGGTATGGCAGGTCCATACCCCGTTTCTTTTTGCGTACGATGAAGTACATTGGGGAAAAATAAGCACATGCCCGCTCGTCGTCAATTTATCCGCTCGATGGTCGCCGCCGGTGGCCTGATGACTTTTTCGTCCTTCCGGGAGAAATCAGCTCCGGTGGAAGTTCCCGGCCCGACCCGCATCAGGTTTTCTGTCATCAACATCAATCACGGACATATTTATGGCATGACCAATGCCGTGATTGCAGGTGGTGGTGAATTGGTGGCGGTGTATGCGAAGGAGGCTGACCTGCTGGCGGGTTTCGTGAAAGCATATCCGAATGTGAAAGTGGCAAAGGATCCCCGTGAGATCCTGGAGGATAACACCATCCAGGTCATTCTGAGCTCAGGCATTCCAAATAGCCGCGCCCCGTTGGGGATCGAGGTGATGAAACACGGCAAGGACTACCTGGTGGACAAGCCGGGCATCACTTCACTGGAGCAGCTGGCCGCCGTTCGAAAGGTACAAAAGGAGACCAAGCGCATCTATTCGATCATGTACAGTGAGCGGTTTGAGAACCGGGCGACGATCAAAGCCGACGAACTGGTGAAGGCGGGCGCGATCGGGAAGGTGATCCAGACGATCGGAACCGGGCCGCACCGGATGAATCCGAAGTCAAGGCCCGAATGGTTTTTTGACAAGAAATACTTTGGCGGCATCATCACGGATATCGGATCGCATCAGCTGGACCAGTTCCTGCATTTCACGGGATCTACAGAAGCCGAGGTGGTGGCCTCTCAGGTAGGCAACGTGCATCATCCACAGTATCCGCAGTTTGAGGATTTCGGGGATGTGATGGTGAAGGGGAATGGCGGGACAGGTTATCTGCGGGTCGACTGGTTCACCCCGAACGGGCTGAAGACCTGGGGAGATGGCAGGCTGACGATCCTGGGTACGGAAGGATTCATAGAAATTCGGAAGAATATTGACATCGCCCGGCTGGATCGTGGCAACCAGCTCTACATGGCCAATGGAAAGGAGACGGTACATATCGATTGCAATGATGTGGCGCTGCCTTTTGGACGGTTGTTTGTTGATGATGTGTTGAACCGGACGGAGACGGCGATGACGCAGGCGCATTGTTTCCTGGCGACGGAACTGGCGTTGAAGGCGCAGAAAAATGCAAGATGGATTTAATCTAAAGGATTGGAGAGATCAGGGCATTCAAATCAAACCACGGCTGGTTTCATCAATCCCATGCAGGTGGCCATGCTGCACCCCAATTTATGCATGAGCCAGGTATTGCATGCGGGTAAATTCAAATTAAATCTCCTTGTCGGGGAATAAATCACTATTTTTTCCGTTCCGAATCTGATTTATTCCTACAAAAAAACCGAATGAAATTCCTTTCTCTCGCCTTCATTACGATGTTTCTGATCGATGCCCCATGCGCACAGGTAGGCATCGGAACAAGTACCCCGGATCCTTCCGCCAAGCTTGATATCAGCTCGGTCACCCTCGGATTTCTTCCTCCAAGGATGACAAATGCGCAACGAAATGCGATCAGTTCACCGGCGGCAGGGCTGGTGATCTTCAATACCACCAGCGGCTGCATCAATGTCTACAGTGGCACACAATGGCGGGAAATTTGTCCGACAGTGATCACAGGCTCCATTGCGGCATTGAATTGCGCTTCTCCCACCATCACTGGTTCGCTTACCTCCGGTGTGGCTGCCAGCGGAGTGTCCAGTATGGTGTCTTACACGGGCGGCAGTGGCAATGGCGACAGCCATCCCGGACAAACGGTGACATCTACGGGGATATCCGGGTTGACCGCAACCCTTCCGTCAGGCACGTTCAACTCCGGAAGCGGGTCATTGACCTACAGCATATCAGGGACTCCCAGTACATATGGTTCTGCAAACTTCGCTTTGAACATCGGCGGACAAACATGCACGATGGTGCTGCCGGTCTTCCAGTGTGGGGCAAGCACCGTCACATTCACATACCGGGGAGCAACCGTCACATACGGAACGGTCGTCGGTGCCAACGGTAAATGCTGGCTCGACCGGAACCTGGGTGCTTCGCGGGTGGCCACCACCGTAACGGATGCGACGGCTTATGGTGATTTATTCCAATGGGGGCGTCTTGATGATGGTGGTCAGGACAGAAACTCAGC
>JBEEMB010000313.1:0-3786 GCA_041167815.1 Bacteroidota bacterium
TCCACCTCAGCAGAAGGTACGATTACCGAGAGAAGATGGGATTTTGGCGACGGCAGCCCGATGGTTACCCGAACCAATAACGCCCCTTTCACTCACACCTTCCCTTCCTATGGAAATTATACCGTCAGGTTGACGGTAATCACCTCCAATGGTTGTGTCAGTGCTTCGAAGTCAGTAGATGTAAAGGTCGAGCCATTGGCCAGACCAATATTCACGTTCCCGCCCGTGAGCTGTCTGCCGGATGCCGTCATCCCTTTCACCAATGGTTCATGGATACCTGGTGCAGATACATCTACCCTATCATGGAACTGGAATTTCGGAGACCCTGGCAGCGGACCGGTGAACACATCAACGATGCGTCATCCTGCACATACCTATGCAACCCTGGGCCCATTCAATGTCAAACTTGAGGTAACTTCCGCTGCAGGTTGTATTCATGATACAACCATCATACTCAATACCATCCATCCTCAGCCGGAAGCATCCTTCACACTTAATGCCGTGGATGTATGTCTGGGTGGAGCCGTTCGTTTCACCAACACAAGTGACACGAAAGATGGCACCTTGAAGACCCTTACATGGGATCTTGGCGATGGCAACACACAAAACCAGCCTTCCTTCAGTCATTCATACAGGACAACAGGGATATATAATATCTCATTACAGATTACCAACAGTTTCGACTGCAAGAGTACCATTGCCCTCGACACCGTAAGTATCAATCCGATACCGGTAGCTGATGCAGGACCTAACCGGGTGGTCCTGGAAGGTGGTTTCATTACGATAAATGCCAATGCAACAAATGCAACCGGTCTGACCTATCTCTGGACGCCAACATTGGGTCTGAATGATCCAACGCTGCTCCGTCCGGTGGCATCTCCTGCCAACGACACTCGTTATCTGTTACGTGTAACATCCGACAAAGGGTGTGTGGATACCAGCTCAATGTTCCTGAAAGTACTCTTCAAGCCAATAGTGCCAAACACATTCAGTCCGAATGGTGATGGGGTAAATGACCGCTGGGATATTCTTTATATTGAAAGTTACCCCGGATCCATCATTGAAGTCTATAATACAACAGGGTATCTGATGTTCAGATCTGTCGGGTACAACAATCCGTGGGATGGTACTTTCAAAGGACAGGCTTTGCCGGCTGGAACTTACTATTATGTGGTAGATCCAAAGAACGGACGGGCAAAAATGTCTGGTTATGTGACCATCCTCCGTTAGTGAACCTTAACCTGTTTATAAATCAAAAGGGAGGAATCAAATATGAATCCTCCCTTTTGATTTATGGAAATATGAAAAGCGTCTCCTATATGAATATATGCCTCAAATTCAAGACGCCATGGCCTTCACTTCCATGACACTGTCAATATTGATGGGTCCGTAAACATGGGGGAAGGTCTGTGCGAGAGCAGGCGACCATTCATAGACCAACATGCTTTCCAAACGGGATGTGTCGATTTTCAATGCTATGACTTCCGATTGACCACGATAATAAAGCCGAAGGATTTCAGGCATCTGTTCTTCAAGGCAACAATGAATGAACCCCTCTTCATTAAGGGATGGTGCGGTATGAGTACCCTGTGATCTTGCCCGTTCCCAATCCGATTTCGTGGTCAAATGAAAGATGTTTGTCATAGTTTATATGCGATTTTTTTTGTATATTCTTTTAAGTTTTCCAAATACGTTCAAGCTTCCCCTCCGTCATCATCAAATCTGCCAACACCATGGCCGTGATCGCTTCCAGCACCGGGGGTACCCGAAGCGCAATACAAAGATCGTGACGTCCCTTCACAGAAAAGTTTTCAATTTCACCGGTTTCCCAGTTCAAAGTTTGCTGCTCCTTGGGCGTGGACGAGGTAGGTTTGATGGCAACCCTGAACACCATCTCGTTTCCGTTGGTGATCCCTCCCACAATACCGCCGGCATGGTTGGTGGCAGTACGTCCTTCCATATCCAGGATGGCGTCGTTATGATCCACCCCCAGCATCCTTGCCGCCTGGAA
This sequence comes from Bacteroidota bacterium, assembly GCA_041167815.1. Classification (GTDB taxonomy): domain Bacteria; phylum Bacteroidota; class Bacteroidia; order Chitinophagales; family Chitinophagaceae; genus Pollutibacter. The sequence goes on from JBEEMB010000313.1 coordinate 2,012, forward strand.
ACCCGTGCCAAACTCGATGCCCCGGACAGCCGGAATCGAGAAGGCGGCATGGGCGATCAATGACTCCACAGAATCAAAGAAAGGCTCTCCCAGTCCCACGGGTAGTCCGTTGACCCTGCATTCCACAATGCCTCCCACAGAATCCTTGGCTTCGATGGCACGCTTTAATCCGGCATCCGGGTCAGCAATGCCTCCGATCTCCGTAATCCGGGAGCGGATATCCAGCATGGGTAACATCTTCTTGGCAACCACACCTGCCGCCACCAGACACAAGGTCAGTCGGCCGCTGAAATGTCCACCACCACGGAAGTCTTCAAAACCTCCAAACTTTTGGTGAGCCACCCAGTCGGCATGACCCGGTCTGGGCACCGCCCGCTGTTTCTCGTAATCAGCGGAACGGGTATTCCCATTGGCAAAGAGCAACATCAAAGGGGCGCCCGTGGTCAATCCACGAAACACACCGCTCTTGAAAACGGGCAGGTCCTCCTCCTGGCGAGGGGTCGTGCCCTTCTGTTTTCCACCCTTCCGGCGCTCCGTATCCTCGATGAAATCTTCTACGGCCAACGGCATGCCTGCCGGACAACCATCGATCACGACACCGAGTCCTTCTCCATGGGACTCTCCAAAAATGGACACGGAAAAACGGGTTCCGAAACGATTCATACGTATAACGTTGAGCAGGTTGATTTTATGATATGAAATCCCATCAAGTTTACATCAGGATGAGATTTCCACGGAGGCCCCAAGGACCTTTATATCTTCAAAGAAATCCGGATAGGATTTACGAATGGCCGATGCTTCTTCTATCTCTGTCACCCCCGATTCAGCCCTAAGTCCAGCCACTGCCAGCGCCATTGCAATGCGATGATCGTGCCTCGAATGTACCCGGGCTCCATGGATCGGTCCACCACCCTCGATGTACATCAGATCGCCTTCCAATCGGATGGTCACGCCCATTTTGGCAAACTCTTCCTGGAGTGTCAATCCACGGTCGCTTTCTTTGTGCGCCAATCTGGAAACGCCTTTGATGACTGAAACCCCTTTCGCCAGGGCTGCCATCGCTGCCAGCGGCGGAAACAGATCAGGGCATTCTGTGGCATCAAACTCAAAGGCGGTAAGATCTGTTTTTTTAACTTCCAGGACGCCCTCAACAAAAGCAAACCTGCCTCCGGCTGATGCGAGGGCATTCAGCACGGCACGGTCGCCCTGTACGGAATCCGCCTGCAACCCGGAGATCGAGATATCACCCGCCAGCGCACCTGCCACGATCAGAAATGCAGCACCACTCCAGTCGCCCTCCACGGCATACTGGATCGATCCGGCCTGCGCTTGAGCTGAGGGATGAAAAATGAATTGATCATCTGCCGTCACTTCCGGAACATTCATGCCAAAACTGCGCATGACAGACAACGTGAGATCTATATAGGGTCTGCTTTTCAGGCCTTCAACCCGGATGGTGACATCCTGGGCCCCGGCAGCAGAAAACGCCATCAACAGTCCGGTCAGAAATTGAGAACTGAGTGACCCATCCACCGTGATATCGGCGGGACGAAGCGGGCCCCGGATATGCAGGGGTAAACGACCACTGTTGGATTGTATGCCAATACTCAACTGAGGAAAGATCTCATCAAAGAAATCCATCGGCCGGGTAACCAGACTACCGGTACCCGTGACTTCAATTGGCTGGTCAGACAAAGCCGCGATAGGCGTGAACATCCGAATGCCCAAACCGCTTTCTCCGCAATGAACCTGAGGTGAAAGCGGATGAACTCCCT
>JBEEMB010000020.1:0-3031 GCA_041167815.1 Bacteroidota bacterium
CTGATTGCAGCGTTCCGTTGGGGTCTGACAGGATTTCCTGACCTGCTTTCAAAGCCCTGGTAACGCCCTTGGATTCGACCTTCACAGCGCCTTCGGCCAGCGAGGTGAGGATGCCGTTTTCATCCGGGTAGGCGTTGACGTTGAACCGGGTACCTGTGACACCTACCCGAAGATCTCCGACTTCCACCGTGAACGGCCGGCCGGCATCGGGCTTCACTTCGAAATAAGCCTCTCCCGTGAGTTGGACCGTCCGCTGGTTTCCGGTGAAGTTGGCCGGAAAGCGGAGTGAGGATGCTGCGTTCAACCACACGACTGATCCGTCTGACAGGGCAAGGCGATATTGTCCGCCCCTGGGCGTCCGGATCGTGTTGATGACAGACTCCGAGGTATTGCCCCTACCCTGATAACTGATGCCCCTTCCCTCTTTCACGACGGAGGCCGCACCCTGAACAGCCAGCATGCCGTCTCCGGTGCTGTCGAGCAAAATCTCCGTTCCATCACCCAGTGTCAGATAGGCCCTGTCTGTGCCGGGAGCGATCGCGACCACCTTGGGGTTATTGGTCTGAGGGTTCGTCGAGGCATCCTTCGACATCTGCTGCCAGAGGATACCCGACAGCGCGGTCGTACCGATCAAGGCGGCGGCCCAGGCCCAATGAAAACGGGTCTTACGCCGCACCGTCACCGCTTCCGCAGCTGACATGGCAGCCTGCAGGCGTGCCCATCCCTTTTCCACGTCCACTTGTTCGATCTCGCGGATGCCTGATTCGAGCACCTGGCTGTCTGTCAAATCCATAAATAGCGCATCCTGCGCAGGGTCTTCCTCCCTGATGCGTTCCAGTTCCAAACGCTCATCTGCATTCAGTTCCTGACGCAATTCTTTTTGAATCAGCTGGGCGAAGCGCAGGGATTTATCTATCGGACTCATGGCAGCCATCGTTTCTGTGTTTGATCAGGGTGTTTTTCTGTGGATGTTGATCGATATCAATATCCCCAGGTCTGTTTTCCTTCCTGCATTTTCTTCAGTGTCTCGTTGAGCCGGGTCTTATTTTTTTCGCTTTCGAGGTTCAGCTGACGCGTCATTTCCGCGAAGTTTTCGATGGTTTTTTTCATCCATTCGATGCCTGCAGCTTTCTGTCCGGATTTGTACAGCAGTCCGGCCTTGATCTCATGCACGGTGAAATTGTCGCTCAGGCGCAGGGCCATTTCGATCAGTTCCATCGCCTTGTCAAGGGATGCCTTGTCATCCAGTCCGTGATAGGCGGCGCGTGCGATGTCTCTTATTCTGTAAGAAAGGCTGGTTTGCTTTGATGAACCGCGGGATCTGCGGGTGATCTCCAGATTCTCAGGTTTGATATTGATCTTACCGGCGGCCAGTTCTGCTTCGAATTGGGCAAGGGCTATGGAGTCGGCCCGGATGGCTCCGGATGGATCGAAAGACAGCGCAGACCGGGCATAGGTATTGAACACTTTTCTGAGTGAATCGGTCTCCTGGGTCTGGCCAAAATATTTCAGTTGTGCTTCCCGGGCTTTCCATTCAGCGGGAAATTCTCCGGATGGGCTTTTCATGAGGAAAGAGACGATGCCTGCCAGCAGTTCTTCATCCCTGTCGCGGATCGCACGTTCCACGTCATTGCCCACCAGTAAAACCAGGTGATCATCCAGCTTCAATTTGAGGGAGGGTTCCAGGGATTCCTTCACGGCCGCCCTGTTTTCGCTGATGAATTTGAGCAGGGGTCCGTCGGCGTTCAGCCGTTGCACCTGCAGTATTTTCATGATCATACCCTTTTGAAGCAGCTGTTCCCGGGTCAGCAGGCTGGCATATTGATCAGCGATGTCAGCGTTATCGAGTCCAAGGCGTTTTCTTTTCTGAAAATATGCCCACACGAAAGCGGTGTCTGTTTTTTGGGTGAGATATCCGTCTTCCCATCCCGCCAGCGGTTTGGGATCGGCGGCTTCGGATAGGGCGAGACGGGCTTCTCCGAGAAATTTTTCGGCGGGCATGGAGCCCACGCTGCGATAGACCAGCGTGCCGTCGGGGTTTACGAAGAGGTAGGTCGGATAGGAACCGACCTTGTACTGCTTCGCCAGCTCGATGCCTTCTCCTTTCTCCGCATCGATCTTGAAGTTGATGAAATCCTTGTTGAAGCGCGTGCCGACTTCCGGCAGGATGAAGACCTCCTTCGTCATTTTTTTACAGGGGATGCACCAGGACGTGTAGACATCGACGAAGATCACCTTCTTCTCCTGTTGAGCTTTTTCCTTCACCTGCGACCAGGTTCCGGTTTCAAATTGAATACCATCCTGCGCATGGGCAGATCCGATCAGCATCAGACAGGATAAGAAAAACGCTTTTAATGGAGTGCCGATGACCATGATGATCCGGGATTGATTTGATGAAACCTCAACTTAAGACACGCAGTCTTTCATTTCGGGTGAAAGGAAATGATAAAAAAATGGAAGGCGGAAAAAAATCAGGATACGATTGCTCCGGTTCGGCAGAGGAGCAGAAACAGGGTGAGGTTCAACGGGTCGAGGCGGAGTCTGAGCAATTGCAGGGCTCGCGCTTTCTGGGTTTTGACGGTGTTCACCGAAATGCCGAGCTGTTCGGCAATTTCATCATTCTTCAGATTGTCGAAAAAGGCCAGTTTGAGGACTGTGCGGCAGCCTTCCGGCAGTCCTTCGATGGCTGCATGCACTTCCCCCAGGACTTCTGCCCTGACGATGTCTTCGATGATGCCTTCGGCGGCGGGTGCGGGCTGAAGGGCACTGTCTTCATGCTTTTTGACAACTTTCAGGTGTCGTTCGTGGTTCAGGCAGGCGTTTCGGACGGAGGTATACAGATAGCTTTTGGCCACTTGTTCGCTGGTGAAGGTCATCCGGGCCTTCCAGCAGTTCATACAGGCTTCCTGTACCAGATCTTCAGCCAGGCCGGCATCTCCGGTCATACGCGTGGCGAAGTAGCAAAGCCGCGCATAGTAGGTCCGGAACAGGGTTTCGATATCAAGGGTTGCCGCTGGCATGAGTAGGTGGG
>JBEEMB010000169.1:0-6746 GCA_041167815.1 Bacteroidota bacterium
CCATCGTCTGATCTAAATTCCAGGGCCTGATCTTTTCCGACAAATCTCCAAAAGGCCATGATGTGAAATATGCCGGACGTCCAGAAAGCCTGTGCATGTAAAACTCAGGCGAAAGCATGAAGGGATGTACACGCCCCCAAAGTTTGTGGAAATGAGCATGACTTTGAGTCTGGAATACATCCGAACCATTTGGCGACTCAATAATCAAATAACCTCCGGGGTGGAGCAAATCAAAGGCTTCTTCTATCATGCGTCGTGGAGAAGGCACATGCTCAATAACATGACTTGAAAAAAAGATATCGAACCCGGGCGTAATGCTTTTCAAGTCAGCATATACCGGAAGCCCCAGCGTTTCCCTGCCGTATGTTGCCCTGGGTACAGAAATTTCATACCCTGTACAATCAATGCCGGATGCACGAAATTGCCAGGTCTGATATCCCCAACTCGAACCATAATCGAGCATCCGAATTTCAGCGGGCGAGCGATTCGGGTATAGTCCCTTGATCAATGAAATATAATGGCTGACATCTTTCTCCCCAAAACCTGTCTGCATTAAACCCTCCCATTCAGACCTTGATGGAAGTTTTGTGGTAATGCCGTCGTCCTGAGTGTATGAATGCTGATAAAAAGAAGCCAGCTGATCGCGCGTTTCTACCGGATGCCTGAAACGTAAATGACAGGTCTGACACTCAAAGAGCCGGGCAAAAAGGTATTTTCGATCCAGCAGGCGGACTTGTGGCAACCCACAGTCAGGACACACGGGCTTAGCTCTATATCTACTGATACAGTACGCCAGAAATGACAAATTATTTAAACTGGAGGTCAACATGATCATCTACAGTGTCGCGTCCATGTCATACTCCTGAAACGGTCCAAATGATATAATTGTCTTCATGAATATAACGATAATCAAAGTCTGTATGGCCAGCCCTTAGGCTTGAATAACTTTCGTTTAGGTGGATACGAATACCTGTAATTGATACGGTGCCACACGAATCTAAGCATCAAACCGTAGTACCAGTCTTTTGTTTTTGGGTTTCCGCGTAATGTGCCTTCGGGCGGAAATACAGGGTCTTCCCCTACGAGTTCATCAGATCGATATGATAGATTGACCGCAATTGAGCCGCGCATGGCCTTTAGTGATTCCATGGGGGGATAATACCCCCCCACCCCATCTATTTGGTCAGTGAATGTTTTACGGGCCATCATTTCAATGTCCAATCTTAGACTTTCAGTTAATCGGAATGCCAATCCAGCACCAACAGGCATCGAAAGGTTTATCGGGCTTGGCACTTTAAGTGTGGGAAATTGTGGCAACCCCTGGCCCTCCAATGACAGATCGTACAAGGAATGTTTCATCCCCAGTTGATCCCGCGTGTACGGGTTGACCCAAAATAAAGCCATACCGACATTGACATACGGAGACCAACAGCCATCAGGATCTGGATGCAAAAACTGTCGAAAGCCCATATTGAACTCATGCACAAGCGTCTCGAAATCCAGATTGCGGCGCCGGGTTACATAGCTCGGATTATCGGAATCTCTACCGGTTAACGTCCCACTGGAAAAGCGGACAAACACACTATTCCATTCACCGACCCATCGTCCAATACCTGCCGAAAAAGCCGGACGCATTCCTTTGGATGTAAACCTTTGAGCTCGGAGTTCACCGTGATAATTCAGGGCTCCGGCTCCGATATCCATTTCCCAATCCTGGGCGCAAACTTGCATCCTCATTATGAAAAGCACAAAGAAAGTCAACCGCCTGACATACCATTCACCATTGGCAACACACCACCAACCCGGCCACAAATACACTCCTCCCCCCATAAAATCTCCCTCCGCTCAAATCAATCACTGAATCAATACGCATGCTTATCACCAGAAAACATCAGTCGGATGGTCTTCAATATAATTTGGATGTCGAGCAGGAAATTCCAGTTCTCGATATACCATATATCTTTCTTCACCCTTTCCTCCATCCTGTTGCCGGTAATATCCCCCCTGAAACCGTTGGTTTGAGCCCATCCGGTGATTCCAGGCTTCAAAAAGTGCCGAACCATATATCTGTTGATGATGGCAGAATATTCCTTTGTGTGCCGGATCATGTGTGGCCTCGGACCAACGACGCTCATGTCTCCCTTTAAAACGTTGAAAAACTGGGGCAGCTCATCAAGGCTCGTCCTACGAAGAAATGCCCCGATCTGCGTGAGCCTCGGATCATTGGGCTCAACAGCTTTTTCGTCTGCTTCCGGGTTCACGCGCATGGTTCGGAACTTATAGCAATCGAACACCCTGCCATCCCGTCCTGATCTTTTCTGAATGAAAAAAACCGGTAAGCCCGAGCTGATCATGACAAGCAGCGATAACAGCGGGATCAGCCACCAAAGAACGGTGACGAACAAAAACAGCGTGAAGCAGAGATCAAAAGTGCGTTTTATGATCCTGTTTTCAAATTTTTCAAGCTGTTCATCCCTGAAACGGATCATGAGTAAATCGTTATCGATCGAAAGGTTGACGTCCCTCGCAAATATCATCTTAAAATCGGGTATAAATTTCACCCTGATACATTCCTGCTCTGCCCGGTTTATCAAGTCCCTGAAATCCTCTCCTGATTCCGGCATGAGGGTCGAGAAAATTTCCTTCACATTATTTCTGATACAATAGTCGATGCACTCGCTCTTACTCCCCAGCATAGGCAGGCGATGCTTAGGATCATCCACATCGTTGAAAACACCAACAAATTCATATCCCGAATCCGGCCTGCCCAGATATGTGGCAGCTTTGTAGGACATCTCCCCATTGCCAATGATCACAACCCTCCGTTTATCGTACTTGAAGAGGGCGAACCGGCGATAGACGAATATGTAGAGGTATCGAAATACCAACACAAAAAGTGAAAGCAAAACGTAATGAACGACGATGAAAGATCTTGGAATATCGTTTCGATCAAACAGGTAAATAACTGTTATCAGTAACAAAAAGTGGGTGAATAACAGACGGAAAACAGCTTTCGAAACATTAACAAACGTTACCGGCTGGTATCGGTCACGCACAAGCACCAATAAAACCCACAAAAGATTCAGTAGCAAAGTATAACGCAGGAAGGCATCGTCCCCGATGACACCGGAGGTCAGCTGCCTGCCCCAAAAAACGGATCCGTTGATAAACAGTAAATCCGACAGGAACAGGAAATACCTGGTTATTTTCCTGAATCGGAGAATCATCTGGTATTAGATTTAAACTGACAAAACGCTGCAGTAGGACTGTTTATTGCTACAATCCTGAACGCCAATAGTTTATGTCGATGAAGCACTTCCAACAAAAAGAAACATCCATGTAATAAAAGGCTTGATATGAAACATGTATATGATTGCATATCAGTTATTTATGCCATTAAAAAGATGACCCCAATACTTTAATAACACCGAATCCCTCGATAAGTGATGATTGGCGTAATCACGTGCATTAGCCTTCAATGTCAGGTTCGATTCCGGTGTTTCCAGCATATCCAACATCCTTTGAAAGAGAAGAGACGGGTCGTTTGCCGGAACAAGTGCTGCGATTTGATGATCGGATACCAATCGTCCCAGAGAACTGTTTGGATCTGCTGTGACCATTGCAAGACCACCCACAGACAAAATAGTGTACAACTTACTGGGCATAAAATGCTCACCGGATGTATCCCGCTGAAGCACCAGATGCAACCATGCACAATTCAACATTTCCGGGAAATCTTCATCACTGAGTAAAGGAATGAACATTACATTTGAAAAACCCAATCTTTGTGCCTGAATTTTCAAGGTCTGAACGTAGGGCCCTTCACCTGCGATGACAAAAAGCAGCTCCGTCATGGCTGAAGACTGTGCCATACCGGCCATGTGTAGCAAACTTTCCAATCCCTGCTTCTCTCCCACCGCACCGCTGTAGAGAATTACGCGCCGATCGTCTGCAATTCCAAATCGTCGAAGCAATTGAAGGTTTGCATGCGCTGGATGAAAGCGATGAGTATCAACCCAGATAGGCAGTAAGTCGACATGTTGGCGCTCCACCCCTTTTTGAATGATCAGCTCCTGCATTCCTTTTGACAAGGTAGATAAACGATGGTATCCCTTCATCATTGAGGATTCGTAACTGGAAAGGATCCTTAAAACGTTACGATTGCGAATCATGCCCAATGCACGCGCCACGTCAACCGGTAAATCGAACAAATGAAGATGACGTTTTGCTTTGGGGAACAGTCTTCCCGCCAAAAGTCCAGCCCAGCCGGATAAAAAAGAAGGAGATGCCACCCAGATATGTTGAAATTCATTTCCTCTGAACCTGAGTCGGGTCAATGCCACCACGGATGTAAGCAGGAAAGTCAGATCCTGGATCATTCGTTTGAAAGATGTTGGATGACTGGGCACATAAAAAGGACAACGGATCAATTTTACTCCCTCCAGCACTTCCCGCTGAAACCACCAAGTTCGATATCCAGCCCTCTTTTTCCAATCCGGGTAATATGGGAATCCGGTCAGAACCTGTACGTCTGCACCCCGGCCACTCAACCAAGCACCCATATCTCCGGTATAACGACCGATCCCAGTCCGTTCCGGAGCATAATTTATTCCTATGATCAATATTTGGGGAGCTGAGCTCATCTTTTGACTGCTTGTAACATTTTTGACATGATGCAAGGTAGCACGGACAACAGGCCTGCGCCAAATAAAAAAGGCCCGTTTTTAACGGGCCTTTTCAAGCATTTTTCACTGAATTCGATGGCGTTCAGGCCATGTATTAATGGTGTTTTTATCTAGAATCGTTTCCCAGCGCGATCAGAATCCTCTAATGCGCTGGCGAAATCAACAATCCATGATTCATATAAAGCCTGTAACCGCGCATACTTTATTCCAGGCTTTCCGTCAAGGAATGCTCTGCGCACAAACATCATGTAGCACCATTTGATCGCAGGCCTGAAAGGCATCCGGTAGAACAAGCCCTTTTGATGATATCTTCTTTCCTGAGGACTTTTTGAAAAAAGTGCTGTTTTTAAAGAAAAGCGGACCTTGCTGCTTTTTTCTTCGAACCACTGAGCAGCCTCTTTTTCAGCGTATGAAATATGACGCTGGAGCCAATAGGCTAATCCCTTGGAAAATGGATAATGATTGAACCAATATGGAATATCTCTCACGATTCCATCCACTTCCAACACTTCATTGATTTCCCGATGATATCTTGCCTTTCCCTTTCTGAATAAACGAATATAAGTCGGCGTCAACTGTGCATGTTTCAACCATCGCCCGTCAAAAAAATCACGCCTTTGCATCCGGAAGGCCGCAGTTTCTGATGTCGCATGTTGAACAACCTCAACGAGCGCATCAAACACACCCTCGGGCAGGCGTTCGTCGGCATCCATCACCAGTACCCAATCAAAGAGAAAATGGCAGGTATCCAGCGCCGCGTTTCTTTGCGCTGCATATCCATGAAATGGATGTGTGATCACTCTAGCACCTGCCCGTTGGGCAATGTTGCAGGTATCATCCGTACTGCAGGAATCAAATACATGAATATCAGAGCATCCACATAGAGATTGGATACATCCGGGCAAATCATGAGCTTCGTTTCTCGTGAGTATGAGTGCTGAAATCATCGAAGGGTTTTCTGGGTTTCAGTGGGTTGCAGGGATGACCGGCACAGATGGTCCAAGCAGGCATATCCTTGATGACAACCGCACGCGCACCTATGACAGTGCCGGTTCCAATGCTTACACCGGGATGAATGAAGGCCTCTGCAGCGATCCATGCATAATCACCAATCGCGATCGGGAACGTGCGCAGGGGATATCCTGGGTGTTGATAGTCGTGCGTACCCGTGCAAAGATGGGCACCCTGGGAAATAACCACCCGTTTACCTATGACAATGCGGTTCTGTGAATACAAGATCGCACCATTCCCTATGCCTGACTCATCATCGATTTCAATATTCCACGGTGCCCAGATCTTGACTGCAGGATATACATGCACGCCTCGTCCTATGCGGGCTCCGAAAGATCGCAGGATGAATCTTCTCCAACCATGCAACCAGACGGGAGAATATCTGAATAACAGCAGACAGGCGATATTCCATATCACCCTGGCCAATCGGTTGGCTAAAGAAAATGACGGCCCGATGAAGGTATCCTGGTTGTGCATCAAATCACCTTTTCTTCGAGTAACTGTTTAAATCGATTAGCAGTTTTTCGAATCTCAAACTGATCCAAAAATAAAGTTCTGGCATTCACTTTCATTTTCTGTCTTTCTTCCAGACTCATGTCCAACCAGGTTCGCAACATCTTTTCTATGCCCGCTTCATTATCGCTGTCAGAAATCCCTGCCTTATATTTTATGATCACGGGACTTATATCCACTTTTTCACTGATCAATACCGCGGGTCCACATGCCAAGGCCTCTACCGCCACCAAACCAAAATTCTCCTGATGGCTGGGCATGACGAGCGCGGAGCAGGTTCGAAGTGCATGCCATTTGGCCACACCCTCAAGCATGCCAACGGTCGAGATATGATTGTCTAAAGCCAATGCGGCGATATCCTCCTTTATTTTCCGACCGTATGCTGTTTCCCATCCGGGTCCAGCGATGAGCAACCTCGGAAGCCTGTCGCGGTAATGAGGATCAAGACTTAGTCGTCTCCATACTTCAGGCAGCAGATCGAATCCCTTCTTAGGATCTATGCGACCCAATGCAAGCAGAAAACCCTTTTTATCAATG
>JBEEMB010000224.1:0-4591 GCA_041167815.1 Bacteroidota bacterium
ACGGGTTTCTGAGGTGCGGGCTTCGGTGTTTCTTTTTGCTTATCCTTTGTCAGCGGCAGCTTGAGACGAACGTTGAAAGAGGAATACCAGTCCTTATTTTCTGCATCTCCGCGAGCACTGCCTGCGGCAGGATAGGAACCTGAACCACGCCAGGCATAAGCGACGGAAGCGGCTCCTTTTGCGTTCAACAATACGTTACGATCGGGATAGATGCTTCCGATATCATCAATATAATCGGTAAATGTCTTGCGCAACAGGAAATCGAACTCCAGCCTCGTCCGCTTGATGAAAGCTATGTCGAATCCTGCCCCGAAAGGGATGGATGCATTGATTTTCTGGTGGTCCTTCACATCCGGGTATTGTGAGAGTCCTTGTCCTCCGGTGGATAGTGGAAACAGGCTCACTTTATCTCCTCCCGCTCCGAAAGTCCAGGGGTTGACGTAAAATACGGCCGCACCTGCGGTCACGTATCCACGCAAACGTCCGTTATTACGTGAGATCAGATCATAACGTCCCATCAATGCACCTTCAGAGAGCCAAGAGGTGAATGACAGTCCCCGAGACTTGAGGTTATCGGTATTGGCGTCCATCGCACGAAGCTGGGTAGCCATGCCGGTAAGGGACAGGTGAAACCGTTTGCCATTATGATAGTGTATTCCCCCCGAAGCTGTGCCACGGAACATGGCCTGGGCGGAACGGTCCGGGATGTCGCCGACATATTGACTGGCGCCGGGTCCGAACCCGACATACCAGGTTTGGGCTCCGACCCCTGACAGGAGCAGCAGCTGGATGAATATTACATAGGTGATGCGCAGCATATGCATATCGAATGATTTGATTCAGAACGAATAAAGATAGAAACTATTGCATTATGCAGGTCATGCCGATGTGAACTACGCAATATCGATCAAAGGAATCCGATCGCTGAGAAAGAGGAAAGGAAGTTATGCGAGGGCTGACGATGCTTCGTAAGTAACCGTTCAGCGACCAAATATGTTCTTGCCGCATCGGACGGATCGCTCGGCCAGACGTTCGACTTTTGCACGGCGCCAATCGTGGAGTTCCACACGGAGACGGATGTTGAAGGAATGATACCAGTCGTCTCGCAGCGGGTTACCGCGTTGGGTACCCGGGTTGGGAAAGGTTTGGATGCCACCCGGAACTTCATCTCCCCTGTAAGACAGTTCGACCGCTTTTGGACCACGGGCTGCCAGGAGGATCGATGGATCCGGGTAATCATAACTCACATCGTCGATATCGTCGGTGAAAGTTTTACGGAACATGGTTTCGATGTCCAGGCGGAACCATCGACCCAACCTGAATTCCAATCCGGAACCAAAAGGAATGGAAACCCTGTTTGTGCGGTGTGCTTCGCGACCTGGATATTGGGGCAGGCCCTGCCCTTCTGTGGACAAAGGATACAACTTGTGCTTGACTCCATTGGCATCTATGGCCCATGGGTCCACATGGAAGAGCGCCAAACCGGCGAAACCGTAGGGCACCACTGGCACGAAATCAACCGAATAGAGGCTGTACCTCAACTGCCCGGACAACTCCCAGAGTTCTGTATTGAAACTGAGATTACGTGCCTGATTGTTGGTGTTTCCTTGAAGTTCTGCATCCCGGCCGGAGAGGTTCCCGCGGATGAATTCCGAACCGATGGACCAATGGTCGTCGAGTTGGAGTAAGATACCGCCCCCTGTGGATAGATGCATACCGGTAAAGGAAAAGGAGATATCCTGCATTTCGCCCTGATAGTTGATGCCACCGGACTGCCAGCCGATATATAAATGACGCTGGGCAGTTAGGGAAAGGGCATTCAATAACAGGCAAGAAATCAATATGATTCGAATCATGGAATTGGATGTATGGGCATTAAAAGGACAGACAGACCGCATCCCAACAGAGGAGAGAACGGCATTTGCCTTTATTTATGTCTTATTTGACATGGTTATGGGCAAATTTTTTTGTCCTCATGTTTAAAATGTGGACCGATTGTCTGTTTACTTTGAAGTCGCCTGTTGACTTTTCAAAACAGGAAGCATGGATAATGATAGCACTTCAGCAGCGAGTCGGTGCCCGCGAAGGTTCCAGTGTCCATCAGTAGGGAATTCGAACCTGAGGCGATGCCTGAGGTAGTCATTTCTGAATACCGGCGCCATATCTAGGGTGTGAAATCCAAACCGACGGGCCTCTGTTCGAAAGTGAGCGTATTGTAAGGCAACAGGATGGGTGGCTGCTGCTTCCTTCCAGTTACGGGCGTAGATGGCAGGACGGGGAGCATCTGTGAGAAGCCAGACAGGCATATCTCCAACGATCTTCTTTAGTTGTATCAAGAAAAGTCGGGTGACCGTGACCGTTTGTTTGTCAACCTCCTGTGGAGCGGATTTGCTTCGGTTGACTGGCTTGTTGAAGAAGCGGGGCAATTTTACGTTGAGCCATAGGTAGCGGAAAAATGCCGATTTGAACACGGTTTGTTTCCACCAAGATTCTCTGGGGCGATCCAATCGTATCATCTGGCCGTTCCGCTTAAAATAATGATGACCTGCTATGGCAGACTTGCCCAAAAAAGATTCCGAAAAATCGTTTTGATAAATGATAAAAACGATGGCCTTGGGCTTGAAGCGTTCCATTGCGTATCGCGCGTAGGCCAGGTACTGGGGCAGGGCGCTTCCACTGCTGCCGATGCCATAAACCGACCATTCGGAGGGCAACAGGCTGTCGAGATGTGCATGCACCGACTCACCGTTGGCAACCTGAAGGGCTTCTACAAAACTGTCTCCAATCACCACTACACCGGGTAAAGTATCACGGGACTTCAGGTCCAGGTCACAAAAGAAACCCTCGTTGTTGGTGCGTTTTATTGTCTGGATCTGGAAAAGATTGCCTTGTGTCAGGTGATATACCTGATCAGGTTTGGCATGCAAGTATGGATGATGGTCATCCACCGGCATGAATTCCACCCGGTCGCTGACCGGCAGGAGGCGGCAGATGGTTTCCAGTATCAGGAACGGGACGATCAATCCACCGAGGAGGATCGACACAGTCACCATGACCATATATCTGACAAATGATTGCATGTATATGGACAAAAGTTACGGATCGTCCCGTTACCTGTTACTGTGCATACTTAAATTATTTACCCTTTGTCTTTCCCATTGGGATCTTAAGGCGCAGGTTGAAAGACGAATACCAGTCCTTGTCGTCGGCATCACCGCGAACTGAGCCAGCGGCAGGGTAAGCGCCGGATCCACGCCATGCATAGCTTACAGCCTGGGTACCACGAGCGGCAGACAATGCTGCACGATCGGGATAGACACTTCCGAGATCATCGATATAGTCTGTGAAGGTTTTGCGAAGGATGACATCCATTTCCAGGTGTATGCCTTTAGCCAGGGCAAAATCAAAGCCTCCGCCGAAAGGAAGTGAAATATTCGCTTTGCTGTGTTCTTTTACGTCGGGGTATTGTGTAAGGCCCTGACCACCGGTGGAGAGCGGGTAGAGTTTTACTTTATCTCCATTGGCTGCTTCGGCCCAGGGATCTACAAAAAAGAGAGCGGTACCAGCGGTCAGGTAAGGGGTGATGCGCTTGCCTTTGCGCAAGTCAACACGGGCGAGTACAGACAATTCTGCCAGGGTTGTGTTGAAAGAGAGTCCACGGGATTTGTTGTCGGTGTTGGCATCCGTGGCCTTTAGGCTGGTGATGCTGGTATTGAAAGACCAGTGAAGCCGTCCTGTTGTTTTATAATGGAATCCAAAAGATGCTGTGGGGCGAAGCATAGCACCGGCCGACTCATCGCGGATATCACCTACATACTGGCTGAAACCGGTTCCCATTCCGAGCGACCAGCGTTGTGCATTCGAATCGGCCATAAAAATGGTAGAGAGCAAAGTCAACAAACTGAAAATCCTGAGCATATTGATTTGAGTTTTAAAATGAATGGAATTTGTTGGTAATCAAACACTGGCAAGCTGTTTGATCATCAACAGGCGCGCAAATTACGCTCAGTATGCTCCTGAAAAGTATGATCGATTCCTACATGGGTCGTTTGGAAGAAATAGAACGCAGTTGAAAGAATTGGAACAGGGGTTTTGCACAAAACCACATGGATCACAAAAACCATTCAGCCAAAATTGGACTGAAATCAGCATAATTGGACAACAGGATTAGCGGATATAAGGCCATCCTCTCTTCCGAAAAAGCGATTTCCCGTAGATGGGGCGGAGATAGTTGGTAGCCAGTGTGTATCGCAAACGTATTGATATTACATGGAACATGTCTTTTGTCCCGGGGTTTCCACGCATGGTCCCCTCAGGGATTTCCTGTTCAGCGCCTCGATAGGAATATCTCACGGCAATCGGGCCACGGGCTTTGTACAATGCTTCTTCATTTGGGTAATTGGTGCTAACATCATCGATATAATCGGTGAAAGTTTTGCGGAACACCATTTCGAAGTCCATGTTGAATTTATCAGACAGGCGCAGTTCCAAACCACCACCACCGAGAATGGCCGCATTGATGTGACGATTCATCTTCCGGTCAGGGTACTCTCGGAGCCCCTGCCCTTCTGTGCCCAAGGGAAACAGGTAA
>JBEEMB010000342.1:0-3353 GCA_041167815.1 Bacteroidota bacterium
ACCGCCTACACCATCCATATCCTCGCCCACACACTAAAAGTCGAACCAGGCGAATTCTATCGCATCGACAAACCCTGAGCTTTTCATATTCCCGACGTAACTTCCGTTCAGAACATAACCCCAACGAACGACATGATACGCCGCGCCTTCAAAATGCAGCTCCACCCCGGACAAATCGAAGAATACAAACGCCGCCACGACGCACTCTGGCCCGACCTCGCACAACTCCTCAAAGAAGCCGGCATCTCCGACTACTCCATCTTCCTCGATGAAGAAACCCTGTCACTCTTCGGGGTCCTCAAAACCACCGACCCCGAAGCCATGGACGCACTGCCCGCACAAGCCGTCATGCAACGCTGGTGGGCATACATGGCCGATATCATGGATACACACCCCTCCAACGAACCCGTGAGCATCCCCCTCACAGAAGTCTTCCACCTCGACTGACACTACATCAGCATTGTTTCCCCAGGCATATCCTGCAACGCCCAATATCGATCCTCCAATCACGCCATCATGAAAAGAGCCCTCCTCCTGACCCTCGGCCTTTCCATCCTGACATACGTACAGGCACAACTCACTGTCAACTACCTCCGGACAGAAAACCTCTCCAATCCAATGGGCGTGGAAACCCTGAAACCACGGTTCTCCTGGCAATTGACGTCCGCGCAGCGTAACACCGTGCAGACAGCCAGTGAAATTCGGGTAGCCGGCACCGTGAGTGATCTCGCCAAAGGGAAGAACATCGTATGGCAAAGCGGTAAGATCAACACCGATGCCTCGGTACATGTCGAATACGGCGGACCCGCCCCCAAATCCGGACAGTTGCTTTACTGGCAGGTGCGGGTGTGGGACAACCAAGGCAGGGTATCCGCCTGGAGCAGTCCCGCAAGCTGGCACACCGGGCTGCTGACAACCGCCGACTGGACAGCCAAATGGATCAGTGCCGGATTTCCGGAACCTGCAACAGACCAACCCAGCCCCTATCTCCGCAAAACATTCAGCACATCAAAGAAAATCGCACGCGCCACCGCATACGTCACCGCCCTAGGTATGTACGAAGCCCGCATCAACGGCCAACGCGTCAGCGATGCCTGCCTCACGCCCGGCTGGACCGCCTACAACAAGCGCGTGCAGTACCAGACCTATGATGTCACACCCATGCTTACTAGCGGCGACAATGTCGTCGGCGCCATCCTCGGCAACGGCTGGTACCGCGGATTCATCGGCTTCTCCGGCCAGAACAACTTCTACGGGAAAGAACTCGCCCTCCTCTTCCAACTCGATATCGAATACACCGATGGCAGCCGCCAACGCATTGTGAGTGATGACAGCTGGACATCCGCAGACGGAGAGATCCGCAGCTCCGAGATCTACAACGGCGAAACCATCGACCACCAAAAGGTTAAAAAAGGATGGGACAAACCCGGATACCAAGACCGCAGCTGGACGCGCGTGAAACCTTACACCGGTAAGATACCCGCCATCGTGACCACCCAGAACGAGACCGTAAAAAAACAGGAAACCTTCAAAGCAATAAAAGTCATCACCACCCCGCTCGGAGAGAAAGTGATCGACTTCGGACAAAACCTCGTCGGATGGGTGAAACTAACGGTGAAGGGTAACCGAAATGATACTATTCGCATTCATCACGCCGAAGTGCTCGACAAGGACGGCAACTTCTATACCACCAACCTCCGCGCGGCAAAGCAGGAGAACACCTACGTGCTCAGCGGTGAAGGTGCTGAAACCTTCGAACCTCATTTCACCTTCCAGGGCTTCCGCTATATCAGGGTACAGGGATACGAGGGAGCGTTGAAACCGGAGGATTTCGAGGCCGTGGCGCTGTATTCGGATATGAAACCCACGGGCACGTTCACTTCATCCAACCCGCTGCTTAATCAGCTGCAACATAATATCCAATGGGGACAGCGGGGCAACTTCCTCGACGTCCCGACCGACTGTCCGCAGCGTGATGAGCGGCTTGGATGGACCGGAGATGCGCAGACCTTCGCCCGCACCGCCACCTTCAATATGAACGTCAACAGCTTCTTCACCAAATGGCTGAAAGACCTCAGTGCCGACCAGCTTCCCAACGGGGCCGTCCCGCATGTGATCCCCAACGTGCTGGGTGCAGGCGCCTCTGCTGCCTGTGGCTGGGCGGATGCGGCGACGATCATTCCCTGGACGATGTACCTCGCCTATGCCGACAAACGGATTCTTGAAGAACAGTATGCGAGCATGAAGTCTTGGGTCGGATACATGGAAAAAGAATCAAAAAATGATCTGTGGAACACCGGCTTCCATTTCGGCGACTGGCTGTTCTATACGATGAGCGATGACAACTCCGGGCTTGCTGCCGTGTCAGACAAATATCTGCTGGCACAGGCTTTCTACGGTTACTCGGTATCGTTAGTACTCAAGACCGCGAAAATCCTTGGCAATACCAAAGACATCGCTTACTATGAGACCCTGCTCAAGCGGGTGAAGGATGCCTTCAACCGGGAATATGTCTCCCCCAACGGACGTGTGTCGTCCAACACCCAGACGGTGTACACACTGGCCCTGCATTTCGACATGCTCCCAGAGCATCTGCGCCAGCAGGCAGCCGACCGTCTTGCCGAAAATGTAAAAAGCTACGGAAACCATATCACGACAGGCTTTTTGGGCGCGTCTTATATTTGTTTCGTGTTGTCGCGTTATGGTCACACGGATGTTGCCTTCAATCTGCTCATGCGGGAGTCCTATCCTTCCTGGCTCTATCCCGTAAAGATGGGCGCCACCACGATCTGGGAACGCTGGAACGGCATCCGTCCCGACGGCAGCTTCGAAGTTCCCTCGATGAACTCCTTCAACCATTACGCCTACGGCGCCATCGGAGACTGGATGTACCGCGTCGTGGCAGGCTTGGATATAGATGAGGCAACACCCGGCTACAAACGACTGATCGTCAAACCCCACCTGGGCGGTAATCTCACCCATGCCGAGGCCAGCCTGGAAACCAACTATGGCAAAGCTTCCAGCGGCTGGAAGCTGGCGGAAGGGGCGCTCACCGTTACGGTCAACGTGCCTGCCAATACCACCGCACGTATCCATCTGCCCGTTGGTAAAACCGATGAAGTGGTGGAAAGTGGTCGCGTGATCACGATGGCTAAAGAGATGAAAGTGATCGGGATGGAGCAGGGCCGCGTGGTGGTGGAAGTGGGCAGCGGTAGCTATGCATTTTTGATGAAAGAGGAAATGGTGGTTAAGAAGTGAAGAGAACAGCCAGATCCTTCGGAGGCCTCAGGATGACAAACCCCCACAAAACTCTGTAATCCCTAGGCCTCTTCCCCATTCATTGTCATCCTATG
>JBEEMB010000351.1:0-11176 GCA_041167815.1 Bacteroidota bacterium
CCCGCGTATCTCGACATATACACCATCCGGGAACGTCAAAAGCAGGTACCCATCCTCGCCCTCACCGCCTCGGCCACCGGAGACGTAGAAGATGATATCTGTCAGAAACTTCGACTGAAAGACCCGATCACGTTCCGGCAGTCGTTCGAGCGACCCAACCTGTCCTACAGCGTCATCAAAACGGAGTCGAGGATCTCGAAACTGGTGGATATCCTTAAAAAGGTTCCCGGCTCCGGCATCGTTTATTGCAAAAGCCGTCGTCAGACCGTGGAGATCGCCCGACAGCTCGAACGGGAAGGCATGAGTGCGGGTTTCTATCACGCCGGCCTCGACCGGGAGACAAGGCGAAACCGCCAGCAACAATGGATCGACGGACAGATGCGCATCATGGCCTGTACCAATGCCTTCGGGATGGGCATCGACAAGCCTGATGTCCGGATCGTCGTCCATCTCGCGCCGCCTGACTGCCTGGAAAATTACTACCAGGAAGCGGGGCGGGCAGGCCGCGACGGACAGAAATCCTACGCCGTACTCCTCTTCCAGGAAGGGGATATCGATGCCCTGGAACGACTTCCGGAATCCCGCTATCCACCGATGTCGTTCATCCGGACCGTCTATCAATCCCTGGCCAACTACCTGCAGCTCCCCAGCGGGATCGGCGAGGATCAAAGCTTCCCGATCGACCTGCAAGACCTCTGCCAGCGTTTCAAGCTGCCCATCACCGATACGATCCATGCCCTGCAGGCCATGCAGCAGGCCGGTATCCTCGACTTCCAGGAACAGATATTCAAACCACCCGTCGTGCAGTGTCTGTTCGACAGGGAAGCCCTTTTCCGCTTCGAAGAGGCCAACCCATCCCTTGAACCCGTGCTCAAAGCACTGCTGAGGACCTATGGAGGGCTGTTCGAACATCCTGTAGCCATTTCCGAACGACAACTGGCCAAGACAGCCCAACGGGAGCTGAAGGCCGTGGAACACGACCTGCTGAAGCTGCATGCCATGGGCGTGATCAGCTATCAACCCGTACGTAACAGTCCACAGCTCCGTTTTCTACAGGACCGGGTGCGGGCAGAAGACCTCTACATCGAACCATTGGGATATCTGAAAAGGAAAGAAGTGTTCTCCGGCCGCATCCGGGATATGATCGGATATATGACGGATATGGACTGCCGGGCCGTCATGATCGGCCGCTATTTCGGGGATCCGGCTGTCAGGTCCTGCGGCATCTGCGACCGCTGTGTGGATGCAAAGCGTAAGCGGACCGCAACAGCGGAAATGACACGCATATCCACATTCGTGGAACGCATACTCAAAACGCATGATGCCGCATCTGTGGAGATGGTGCTGGAAGCATTACCGGAGGAAGACAGACTCCATGCCTGGCCGGTGCTGGAATATCTGCTGGGAGAAGGTTGGGTCCGGCGACTGACCGACGATCGGCTGGAATGGACGGGCAAAAAAAAAGGGCCAGGATAGAAATCCAGCCCGTGTTAAAATCCAATATCCTATGAAAAACCGAGTCAAATATAGGAGAGTTTCTCAAAGATTTCCATTTATCGGCTTCCATTTTTATGCCACCGACGCATAGCAAAATGCAATACGTTGAGTATGAATTGATTTTTAACAGAAAAAAATCAACATTTTTTTTGTCTAAAAGAGTCCCCGGCCTTTTCTTCTGCCGCCGCCCAGCCCAAGGGCACCCAGCAGACTCCTTGTGAGGATGGTCGCAGCAGTCCGTCCGGCCTGCCGTACGATGGGATCATCGAAGATGCTTTTTTCCTTTGGTTCCCGGCCGCGGGTGGAGCGATCGGGCGTCTCATCTTCTGTATTCAACGCCTTTTCGGCCGCAGCCATCCTGGCAGACAGGATCTCATAGGCACTCTCGCTGTCACGGGTTTCTGCATATTTCCTCACCAGTCTCGACTGGCTGATCAATGAACTAATTTCGACATCGGTCAACACCCCCATCCGACTGGCAGGAGGCATCAGCATCGTGTGCACCAAAGGGGTTGGAATCCCTTTTTCATTCAACAGGGTCACCAGGGCCTCTCCGATCCCGAGACCTGTGAGCAACTCATCGACCTGATAGAACTCCGTTTCCGGATAGTTTTCCGCGGCGAGCTTTATCCCTTTCCGGTCCGCAGCGGTGAAAGCCCGCAGCGCGTGCTGGATTTTCAACCCCAGCTGGCTGAGGATCGGAGCGGGGATGTCCTGCGGATTCTGGGTACAGAAAAATATACCCACCCCCTTCGACCGGATCAGTTTGATCACCGTCTCCAACTGCTGCAACAACGCAGGCGTGGCCTCTTGGAAGATCAGATGCGCCTCATCGATGAACATCAGCAATTTGGGCGTATCCAGATCCCCTTCCTCCGGCAGATTGGCGTAAAGCTCCGCGAGCAGTCCGAGCATGAAGGTGGAAAACAACTTGGGGCGATCCTGCATCTCCGTCACCCGGAGGATGCTGACCACACCTCTGCCGTCGGGAGCGATCCGCATCAGGTCCTCCACATCGAAGGATGGCTCGCCGAAGAATTCATCCCCCCCCTGCTGCTGCAATTCCACGACCTTGCGGAGGATGGTCCCCGTCGTCGACGGAGATATCCGTCCGTACATGGCTTCCAGCTCCTTGCGTCCGTCGCCGCCGACATGCTGGAGCACGCGGACGAGATCCTTCAGATCCAGCAGCGGCATGCGCTCGTCGTCACAGTATTTGAATACCATCGACATCACCCCTTCCTGCGTCTCGTTCAGTCCCAGGATCCTGGACATCAGGATGGGACCAAACTCGATGACCGTACTGCGCAGGCGCACCCCGGGCGCATCACTGAGCGTCAGCAGTTCCACCGGACAAGCGGCTGGATTCCAATCCACCGATCCTATCCGATCCATACGCTCATCAATACGGGATCCCGGCTGGCCGGCTGCTGCCAGACCGCTCATATCCCCCTTGATATCCATCATCAACACCGGAACGCTGGCGGCAGACAGGCCTTCGGCCAATAACTGCAGGGTCTTGGTCTTTCCCGTTCCGGTGGCTCCGGCAATCAACCCATGACGATTCATCGTCCGCAAAGGCAGATGTACGATGGAACCTGTCTGGACCTCACCGTCAAGCACGGCAGCGCCCAGCGGGAAAGATGCACCCGAAAATGTGTAGCCCTTGGAAACCAGGGAGCGGAAATCATCTGATCTGGACATCAGGTATCAATTTGATTTACAATGAAAAAAAGAAAAATCGAATGTCGCTTTTCGGGGATCTCAGAAATCCTCATCTCTTTCAAGCATCAGGATGGCACTCTGCGGGACGATGAAATAGCGTTCTCCAACATGCATAACCTCGGTGGCCCCGCTGAGTAGAAAGATGGCGAGGTCTCCTTCCTTTGCCTGCAATGGGACATATTTCACCGGATCGCCCTGTTGCTTCCAGGGCTCATCGTCAACCGGCATCGGAATGGCATAGCCGGGACCTGTCTTTATGACATAACCCTGTTGTACTTTTTCTTTTTCCTGCACACCGGGAGGAAGATACAGGCCACTGGGCGTTTTCTCATGAGGCTCGGAAGGCCTGATCAGCACACGGTCGCCAATGACGATCAGATTCTTGAACTTGTTGTCGTTCGTGAGATGCATAAACGTATGTTTTCGTTGCCGGACCATAAACATATGAAATATGGCACTGGTTTTGTTTAACAAAACTTTATCCGCCGCAATGTAACAACCCAGGCGGATTTAATATTTATTTGTACAAAACCTATCCGCATGAGTGCAGACAACGCCAAGACAAAGATCCTGCTGTGTGAAGACGATACCAACCTGGGCCTCGTGCTCAAGAAATCACTGGAGCACAATGGCTATGAGGTCGTCCTCGAAAGGGACGGCAGGTTGGGACTGGCCGCATTCAAGCGCGAAAAGTTCGACTTCTGTCTGCTCGATGTGATGATGCCGAATGTAGACGGCTTCACCGTCGCAGAGGAGATCCGGGATATCAATCCGGATGTACCGTTGTTCTTTGTGACGGCCAAAGCGATGCGGGATGATGTGATCAAAGGATATAATCTCGGTGCAGACGACTACATCACCAAGCCTTTCGACATGGATGTGTTGTTGCTGAAGATCCGGGCGATCCTCAAACGCAATGAGGAGAAGCACCGCGAAGAAGAGAGCGCATCCTTCGACCTGGGGAACTATCACTTCAACCCCTCCATCCGGGAATTGGTGATCGACGGCAAAAAACAAACGCTTTCGCCAAAGGAGAACGAACTCCTGAAGATGCTGGCGGAATACAAGAACCGGTCACTCACCCGCGAAACAGCGCTGAAGAAGATCTGGGGCAGCAACAACTATTTCAACGGACGGAGCATGGACGTGTATATCGCCAAGCTGCGCAAACTGTTAAAGGATGATCAGCATATCACGATCACCAACATCCATGGGCATGGATTCATGCTGGAGGAAAAAGAGCGCTCGTAAATCTCCCTAACCCATTCAGAACAACATCGATTGTTCCGAACTCCCCGGCCTGGGCGTACGACCCAAATGTTCGTAGGCCCGGGCTGTTACTTCTCTGCCCCGGGGCGTTCGTTTGAGGAATCCTTCCTGTATGAGGAAGGGTTCGTACACTTCTTCAAGTGTGCCTGATTCCTCTCCCACCGCGGTGGCTATAGTGGTGATCCCGACAGGGCCTCCCTTGAACTTATCGATGATCGCCAGCAGTATCCGGTTATCCATTTCATCGAGTCCATGCGCATCCACCTGCAAGGCCTTGAGGGCATGCTTTGTGATGTCCAGATCAATGACCCCATTGCCTAGCACCTGTGCGAAATCCCGGACCCTGCGCAGGAGTCCGTTGGCGATGCGCGGCGTGGCGCGGCTTCTGCGGGCGATCTCCATCGATGCGTCGGAAGTGATCTTCACCCCGAGGATCTGTGCTGCCCGCCAAACGATCTTTTGGAGGGTCTCCGCTGAATAATATTCCAGTCTGGATTTGATGGCGAACCTGGAGAGCAGCGGCGCGGTGAGCAGGCCACTGCGGGTGGTGGCGCCTACCAGCGTAAAAGGATTCAGGTTGATCTGGATGCTGCGGGCACTCGGACCGCTGTCGATCATGATGTCGATCCGGAAGTCCTCCATGGCGGAATAGAGATACTCCTCCACCACCGTGCTGAGTCGATGGATTTCATCGATGAACAGCACATCATGGGGTTGCAAGCCGGTCAGGAGTCCAGCCAGATCGGCAGGCTTTTCTATAACGGGCCCGGAAGTCTCCCGGATTTGAACGCCCATTTCATTGGCGACAATGCGGGAAAGCGTGGTCTTGCCAAGACCGGGGGGGCCATGGAACAACACATGGTCCAGGGCTTCTCCCCGCATGCGGGCTGCCCGGATGAAGACTTTAAGGTTTTCGATGATGGTCGGCTGGCCGGCGAATTCCTCAATGGAGCCCGGCCGGATCGTATTCTCAAACTCCGCATCACCCCTGGGTTGGGGGCCTTTGTCCGGTTGAAGATTGGGGTTGGCCATGGTGTAAAATTACGCAAGCAGGATGGATGCGGATGAAGTTTTAGTAAACCGAACTTTACGAAGCGTGAACGTGCCTCAGCTGTTGAACGGGTTGAATCCGAGCAACAGCGTGGGATCCGGACAGTTTGTAAGATAATGACGGCGATCGGATCGACGACAGACGCCCGGATAATCCCCCGTCATGCCCTCCATATCCCTGATACACTGAAAATGAAGATGCGGAGGCCAGTATCCGTTTTCCGATGGTGCACCCAATTCAGCGATCTGGATGCCCGCCATCACCTGGTCGCCGGGCTTCCACTGGCTCACCGCATGCGACAGATGGCCATACAGCGTATGGAATGCATGGCCTTCGAGTTCATGTGATAAAATCAGTGTCCCGCCATAATCCCCGATCGCATCGTTGATCCCAATGCCATGCACAATGCCGGACAGAGGGGCAAAAACCGGCGTAGCTGATGCCGCCCAGATATCAATCCCCAGATGCAGTCTGCGAGGCTCTTCCCCCGCATCAAAGACCGCGCTGCGGGCATACATTTCACGGTCTTCTGCATATCCGCCGATACCATAATCCGCACCGTTGCTGTTCAATATCCCATCCACATAGACACAGAACCTTTCGATATCCTGATACACTTCAGCGGAGAAATCAGGACGCGCGCCAGACAAATCCATGGCGACACAGCGGGTAACGCCGTCGACGAAAGGCATGACCGGAAAGAAAGACTCACGGTGACGCATAACCGAAGTCATAAAGGGATCACCGGAATATGTGGCATTCATCTCTTTTCCCATTTTTCAAATGTCGCTAAATTCCACAAGCCAGACGACCTGACAATCCCTGTTGCCGGAATGTTAATTAAAAGCGCGAATGGATGAAGGCCATACCATGAGTGTCGGGTTATATTATCTTTACCACAGATGACCATCCAATCCATTAAACTGCCGGCCATGGTTGCCGGGTGTATGTTTTTCCTGAGCCTGACCATCCTGCAGGCACAGTCTGTGACCGGTGTATGGCAGGGCAGGATTTTGTTTCCGCAAGGTGCGCTCGCAAAGCCGTACAACGTGGAACTGAGGATTGAGCGGATGGGAGACAGTCTGAGGGGTGTCTGCATTTATTACACCGGACTCCGTGATTATGTGAAGGTGCCCGTTCGCGGATATTTTGATCCTTATGACGGCACCGTCAGGTGGTGGCATACAGACGGCTCGGCCATCGATGCACAGGGTCGTCTGACAGATGCCCGCGTAGGAGGATCGGTGCAATTCGAGACCGATTTCAACTGCCCCGGAGAAGGCATCATGCGGTTGGACGGGAAAGGCGTAACCGGCAGCGACAAGGATCGGGGTCGTGACTTCGCCGTTCATTTGCGCAAGACAGACCAGCCATTTACACCCGAAGAGATCACAGAAGATGTGGTGGTGAGTCCTCCGCCCAAACCGGTTGCGCCTGTCAAGCCGGTTGCGCCCGTCAAACCGGTTCCCCCGCCTGTTTCGAAACCTCCGGTTGAAGTTATAACGCCACGACCTGTTCCCGCACCATCGCCAACTCCAGCTCCCGTTGGTATGGAAGCCCTGTTCCGGAACCGTACGAAAACCTTTGTGGGAGAAATCCCGGTTTCAGGTGATTCCCTCAGCATGGATTTCTACGACAATGCACAGATCGACGGAGATTCAATCTCCATTTTCCTCGATGGTCGTATGATTGCCACGCATGTGTTGTTGAAAGCAAAGCCATTCACATTAAAAATTCCGGTGTCGGAACTGGCACAGTCCAGTGAACTCACCATGGTGGCGGAAAATCTGGGCAGCATTCCGCCGAACACATCGCTGATGATCGCATGGGTGAATGGCGTAAGGCATGAGATGAGGCTGGAA
Source organism: Bacteroidota bacterium (assembly GCA_041167815.1). Taxonomy (GTDB): domain Bacteria; phylum Bacteroidota; class Bacteroidia; order Chitinophagales; family Chitinophagaceae; genus Pollutibacter. The sequence goes on from JBEEMB010000351.1 coordinate 7,405, forward strand.
AGCACCGAGCAGACAAGCGCTACCATCCGGTTGAAACGAATGGATAACCTACAGCGATAAAATGCCTGATTTCCTCATCGGGTCCGATCACCGCGATCATCTGCTGCCTTTTTGTTACGGCGGATTATTCAATCACAGTTATGTTGTATTGTGATCTTTTGGGCTGAACCTGGGCTCCAGACCTTGCATTTTCCACAGGTATAATATTATTTTGTGATTCAGACGGACCCACATCCAATAGCCGATTTCCCCAAATCACCCGGCAAGACAGGACTTCCGTACCCTGTAAGCCCTCCAAACCCGAAAGATGAGGTCGATAAACACCCTGCTGATCCTCCTATTTTCCATGTCCCTGAGTGCGCAAACCTGGCGTGCGAACCTATACGCAGGTTATGTGATGGGCGAAACCATTTTTTCCGCCACCGACCCGAAAACCGGGGCCACGAACCGCATCAATGGCGGGCTTCACCTGGCCACGGGGTTGGAATACAGAAAAAAGGAAAAACGCGGATACGAATTACTGATTTTCAATCAATCGACCACTGTTTCTGATTGGTATTATCAGGAAAAGGGTGAGGAACGCACCACTGATCTCAAAGCGCAGTTCAATCACCTCATGTTCAGCGCCATGAATTACAGCAAGGGCGGCAAAAAGGTGCAGCCCTTCGGTGGATTGATGGCGGGTGTGGGATTCATTCATCTCAAGAATCCAGACAACCAGGTCAGTCAGTTCTCACCCAAACCGGCCTGGGGTTTACGCGGCGGCCTCAACATCTCCAACCAAAGCAATCTCAAGATCCGGGTATATTCCAATCTGCTGTGGACGATGAAGGGCATTGGTGGCAATTTCGCCAGCAATACATCGGGGAACACGGTGACGACAGGCAGACCTGCCACCATGATCCAACTGCAAACAGGCGCCTCTCTACATTATACGTTCCAGAAAAAAGAGAAAAAACCGGAATCTGCGCCCAAGGTCAAACCGGTAAAACAGCCTAAACCCGAAAAAATCAAACCCGCCAAGGAGCCGAAGCCGGAGAAAGTCAAACCGGTCAAAGAACCTAAACCGGAAAAGGTCAAGCCCGTCAAGGAACCCAAACCAGAGAAGGTTAAACCTGTCAAAGAACCCAAACCGGAAAAAGTCAAGCCCGTCAAGGAACCCAAACCGGAAAAGGTTCAGGTTGTCAGGGAGCCCAAACCTGAAAAAGCGCCGCGTGTGAAGCAGGACAGTGCCAAACAACGTGATATGTTCGGATGGATGCCGAAACAAAAACCAGCAGAGCCGGTGCAACCTGCCTACAAGCCCAAACCATTGAGCGATCCTGATGTCGCCTTCAAAGAGCGGAAAAAGGTGCTGGTGGATCAGTTGGATCTGCACACAGACAATCTGGAACTGCGGATCTTCGACAACGGTATCATTGATGACGATACGATTGCCATCTTCATCAACAACGAAAAGATCAGATCATTCTACAGGCTCAAGTCAGAATCCTTGTCGCTCGACTATTTGGCAGAAAACCTCCCGGATACCATCGACATCGTGATGGTTGCCCAGAACATGGGCTTCATCCCGCCAAACACCGCGGTGATGGAGATGGTGATGAACGAGAAGATATACACCCTCGGCCTGGAGAGTACCGACAGTACCAGTGCCATGGTTCGGATCATCAACCATCGCAAGAAGGCGAAGCGCGCGGAGATGGCAGCGGTGGAGCAACGTCGCCGGACAGATAGCATTACCGTGATCAGGAAAGACAGTATCAACAGGATCGTGAAGATCCGGGAGATGATGGACGAACAGGCTGTGGAAATCAGCAAGATCATGCCGGGTACGGAACTTGTTAGGAATAACATGGATATCAACCTGTTCTACAGTAATGGCTTGATGTTCAAAAAGAACTCCTTCGAAATCAGCGAAGCCTACAAACGGGACGTTGTCAAATTCAAGGATGTCATCGAGAAATTCCCCGGCACCAGGATCACCGTTTCAGGGCATACCGACGATACGGGCACCGACGAGATCAATAATAAGCTTTCGTTGAAACGCGCCCAGGCATTGTATGACCTGATGATCAAAACAGGTGTTCCGGCAAACAGGATGACGGTCGTAGGCTATGGTGAAAGCAGACCACGCTTCCCGAACGATTCAGAGGCAAACCGCCTGAAAAACCGAAGGGTGGAGATTGCCATCACACCGAATCAATGATATAAGATTCATATTGGATAAAAATGGGCGATGGATATAACCATCGCCCATTTTTATTTGTTTCATTATGAATTTTTATTGATGTTGGCTGCAATGGATCGGTATTTTTATCGTTTTGAGTTGTTTATAAAGTTCATCGGGGCGACTTGCTTATTAAAAACGGGTTTTAATTTAGCCGTTCATATTGATTCAATAAGAGAATATGATAGTTAAAATCCATATAAACTGCATGGACAAGTGTTGGAAATAAATGAATTAGCGAATACTTCATATTTATTCTTTACATTTACGCCTTCATATTAACCGTTCTTTCACCCGTCTTGTACGGGAGGCTGAACAAAAAAAACATCCAGTTATGATTAAATTCGTCATTGACAGAAACAAGAACGGCACTTTCGAGTACACGCTTGTCGAGTCCAACGGTGAAGTCATCCTGAGCGGACAAGGCTACGGCAGCAAGCAGGGCTGTAAGATTGGTATTGCCTCCGTTCAGGGCAATGCTACCTCTGAAGAACAATATGAACGCAAGAAGGCCCGCAACGGGAAGATTTCCTTCAACCTGCTCTCCCACAATGGCCGGGTGATCGGCACCAGCTGTCAATTTGCCAGCGAGGCGCTGATGGATAAGGCCATCAAGCTACTGATGAAAAAAGCACCCACCGCGAAGATCACGGATGTCACCCGTCAGGGCTGATTCCGAAACCTTCGAAAAGATAAAAGCCGCGCTGACATCAGCGCGGCTTTTTCATATCCATTCAGATGGATTCATTATATAACAGCACATTCAACTGGAGATACCTGCGTTTTACCGGGCACTTCTTCCAGGATCTGGCGAACAGCGGAACGGGCATGCTCCAGCTCCATACGCTCCTCGAGCATGTCTGCCATCGTTTTCATGTATTCCATCACATCCTCCCTCCGGTTACGCTGAAGCCAGCGGAATCCACCGGGCAGCCTCTCCAGCACATCCCTATCGTCAAGGTATTCAATATGATGAATGTCCGTCGGAGTGAGGCCCTGCTTCATCAATTCACCCACCAGCCGGTCTGCCGGCAGGTTGCTGACCGGGCAATACTCTTCCGCAAGTTCCGTCCATTCACCAATGCCCGTATGGGCCAATCGGAGAATCTCCGTTTTATCCATGGATGTGATCACCTGCAGGAGATTGCCGCAGTTGCAGGCGCCATGGTTGCCCCATGCATAATCAGCGCCTTGTTCAAGGCGGAGGGCGGTCCCCCGCAGGGCATCAATCAGTTTTGGTGTGGCCTGTGCCATATTTTAAAGATTTGAGAAGATATAACAATACCCATCCCCTTATTGTTGGGAGTGGTCCACGAGTTTCAAACGCTCCAGGTATGGGCACACAGATCCAACACCCTCCAAGAGTGGGCAACTCTCCAAGAGTGGGCAACTCTCCAAGAGTTTGGCGCTCTCCGAGAGTGGGCAACTCTCCAAGAGTGGGTAACTCTCCAAGAGTTTGGCACTCTCCAAGAGTTTGGCGCTCTCCAAGAGTCGGCAACTCTCCAAGAGTTTGGCACTCTCCAAGAGTTTGGCACTCTCCAAGAG
>JBEEMB010000090.1:0-4146 GCA_041167815.1 Bacteroidota bacterium
GGAGGACACCACTTTCAAGGGGATAAGAATCTATGCATGCACCCTGCAGGTGGCGTCGACCGTCCGAAACCATCTGGTGGAAGAGACCATTCTGAATGCATCCAATCCGGCGGTCGGCACCATCGAGCCAATGAAGGGGAATGAATTTCGGTTATACATGACCGTTATGGGAGAGGAGGCGGGTGGTATGTGCGTTTACATACCTGGGATGTTCGATGCGTCCGGTAAATGCCTGCGGCTCGGACCCGCATGGCTGGGAACCTGGAATGCGGGAGAATTCAGTTTCTACAAGACCCTGCAGCACCGGGCGGCGCGGCAGGGTGGATCCGGACATTGGTACTACGACCGAAAGGAGAATGAGGACCGGCGGACAGGTTCTGTCACGCTCTCTGGTACAGGCGGCGCCCTTCGCAAGCAATCTGTGAGGATGGTGACAGACAGGGTCGAAAACATTGCATCCTTGGACAGCTTTCGGGTGATGCGGATTTTTAGAAGATCGCCTTCACAGCTGGGTGCAGACAAAGGGGTGCTATTTGATATTCCGGAGGTTTTCCAGGATGCTTCGGTGCTGCGGTTTATCAGGATCAAGCCCTAGAGGTTATGCGATACCCAACGTTTCACACGGTAGAACCGAAAGATTTATATTTTACGGATCCAAAATGAATATAAGATGGGATTTCGGTCGGCAAGATGTATTGGTCGTGAGGGTTTGTCGATCAAGGCCTATATCCGGCGTGCGGCTAACCGGAAATCACCAATGTCCAATCCCATGCCGGCCTGTATTCCACAACAACGACAGGATGGACGCTGGGATTGTATGGTGATGACCGCATCCGGGAAACTTCGATTATGCGCAACCGTTGGTCCTTTCTCCACGCTGGAGGAATGTGTCCGCGCATTTTGCCACTGAGTAGCGATGATTTTGATCAATCAACCAGCAGGTTTTCTGCCACTTTCCGTGTGATGATCATTCGGATCCCGGCGGATTCAAGTTCAACAGATCCATCGAAGGGAATGTGCCGGGTGATGGTCATTTTCAATCCCAAAGAAAGACCGAGTCGGTCCAGGTACTGAAGGAATTCTGCACTGTTGTCGCAGACACCTACGATCCTGCACACATGTCCTTCTTCACTTTCAGCGAGTGTTCTGCGCACTTCCGGTGGCATACGTCCATTCTTGTCAGGTATCGGGTCGCCATGCGGATCCACGCTTGGGTATCCTAAAAACTCCTCCAATCTGTCGATGAGGTTCACCGAACGGATATGTTCAAGTTGTTCTGCCACGTCATGGACTTCGTCCCAGCTGAAGTGAAGTTTCTCGTATAGAAACGTCTCCCATAGCCTGTGTTTGCGGATGACTTCCACGGCATGCAGGCGGCCGGCTTCCGTCAGCAGGATCTTTCCATATCTGCGCTGCTCCACCAATCCTTTTTCCCGCAGCTTTTTCAGCATCCCATTCACCGTTGCCGGGCGGATGTCCAATTCCAGTGCCAGTTCGTTCGTTCCTGCCGGGCCTTTTCCGCCTTCTGTAAGGGCTCCGAGTCTGAATAACGCCTTCAGGTAATTTTCTTCTGTTGCAGTGAACATGAAGGCAAGCTAAAGATGAATAGGCAGATTCCGAATAAAAAAAGTTAGGGTGTCCTAATAAAATATGTTTTGTAAGTTTGTGTCATGCGTATAGGCAATACTATCTTAATGGGTTTGTTGTTGTTGCATGGCCCACTGGTTCCCGTTGCACAGACTGTTTCCGGATCTTTACCGCAGGATTCGGTTTGGGATCGGCTGATGCAGGAGGTGGTGGTGACAGCCACGCGTACGCTTCGTCGGAAGATTGATGCGCCTGTTTTGTCGAGTGTGATGGACCGTCGATCCATTGCATCTTTACCTGTTTGTGCGTTGTCGGATGCGCTGTCGTTCCAGCCGGGTCTGCGGGTTGAAGTCAATTGCCAGACCTGCCAGTACAGCCAGGTCCGTATGAATGGTTTGGCGGGCGGATATACCCAGATCCTGTTCAATGGGCGTCCGTTGTTTTCCGGCCTGATGAGTCTTTATGGGCTGGAACAGATTCCGGCGGAATGGATTGAAAGGATCGAGGTTGTCCGCGGAGGCGGGAGCTCATTGTATGGTATGTCGGCCATTGGCGGGACGGTGAATGTGATGACCCGGGTACCTGAGCGGGATGCCCTCACCCTGCACAGCCAGTACCAGCGGATTGGCGGTACTGCAGATGAGTTCAGGGCAGGTGCGCTGGCTTCGATCATCAGCCGGTCACGCAAAGCGGGCGTTTCCCTCATCTATGATCATCGCCGGCGGGATGCATGGGATGCCCAGGGGGATGGATTTTCCGAAATGCCGACGCTTCGGAGTGATATGCTGTCGGCGGGCGGATGGTGGAAGCCATCTGATCGCCTGTCAGTGGATGTGTCGTTGAGCCGCCTGGGGGAACACCGCTATGGCGGGGATCTGAGTGCGGTGAGGCCGGAGGCTGCCGCACAAGCGGAGGATCGAGATCACCGGACCTGGATGGGGACGCTTTCTGCACAGTGGCAGGCGGAGGATGGCAAGACCCGTATCCAGGGATATATGGGCTGGCAGCGACTGGGCCGTCGTCATTTCACCGGCGTGATGCCGGAGGATCCTGCAGCACAGCTGCTGTATTTGAAGGCGCCTCCCTTTGGAGGCTCGCTGTCTCAAACAACTCAGTCGGGCTGGCAGCTGGATCGCCGCTTGCATCGTGAAGGTCAGGGGAGACATTGGCTCACCCTTGGGATGGAATATCTTCATGAACAGGTGGCCGACAGTATTCCGGCGTATACCTACCTGGTGAACCAGCAGGTGCAGGATCTCGGTATGTTCCTTCAGAGCGATTGGGAACTCCGCCCCTGGCTGACCCTGCTCACCGGGGTACGGGCTGATCTGCATAGTCGATTGCCCGGTCGGCTGCCAATTTCTCCCCGACTCTCCATGCTGTTGAAGACCGGAGATTTCGGTCGAATCCGGCTCTCTTATGGAGAAGGGTTCCGGGCACCACAGGTTTTTGATGCGGACCTTCATATGGCATTTGCCGGTGGTGGTGTATCCAGGGCATTTCTGGCTGCAGGTCTGAGGCCGGAACGGGGCCGTAGTTTCAGTGTTTCATATGATGCGGATTTCGCGAATGAACGCCGCATCTTCGGCTATACATTTGACTTTTTTCATACGAGGTTGCGTGATGTGTTCAACACCGTCAATATCGGACAGGATCAGGTGGGAGTTGTCTTTGAAAAGCGAAACGGTGCCGGTGCCATGGTTTACGGTGTAAATGCGGAATTCAGGATCAATCTGAACAGAAAAATAGAATGGGAGAGCGGGTTTACCTGGCAGCGCAGCCAGCTCGATGAGCCCATTGAGCCTGCTCCGGGTTTATCGGCCGAACGGAGATTTCTACGCACACCTGAACTATATGGATTCGCCCGCCTTGATTGGTCACCTTTCGGACGCTGGAAGCTGGGCATCAGCCAGGTGATGACAGGATCCATGCGGGTATTGCATTTGGCAGGGGGAGCCGGCATCCTGAAGGACAGGGTGGTTGATGCGCCTGCTTTTCTTGAGCACCATGTACGGCTTTCGCGCACGGACAAGTTGATCCGGGACCGGATTCAGCTGGAGACCTTCATCGGGGTGAGAAATTTGACGGATGCCCGACAGCGTGATTTCGATCTTGGGCCACATCGCGACAGCAACTATGTGTATGGCCCGGGTACACCCCGATCTTTTTTTATGGGTATCCGTTGCCGTTGGATGTAATGGCTGTGAGCGGATCAATGTTTCGTTGTTTTGTTTGTTCGCGATGGAATCATTTTTCAACTAACTTGTCGGAACAAACTCTCAAGATATGCGGCGCTTTGTAATTCCCATGCTACTTTTCGTTTGTTCTTTACCGCTAGGGTCTGTTGCGCAGACGAAAAGCAAGGCCGTGATCGCCTATTACTCCGGAAGTCCGGAAGCCCTTGACGCCTATGATCCACGGGATTACACACATATCATCTACTGTTTCGGGCGTTTAAAGGGAGATGCGCTCCACTTACGCGGTGCCCGTGACACTACGATCATTCGTAAGATGGTGGCGATGAAAGCGCGCAATCCAAAACTGAAAGTGCTGTTATCC
>JBEEMB010000122.1:0-2899 GCA_041167815.1 Bacteroidota bacterium
CGATGGTCAAAAAGGCGGTAGCTTCCGCCAAGCCGGGCGATTGGATCGTTGGTCGCGGATGGCATCAGGAAAAATGGAACCGCAAGCCAAGCCCCAGTCATCTCGGTTATCCGTATCAGGCGTCGTTGGATAAAGTATCGCCGTCGAATCCCGTGATGCTGACACATGCCAGCGGCCATAGTACCTATGCGAACACGATGGCTTTCAATCAGGCAGCAATTACCATCGCAACGGAATCCCCCAAGGGAGGAGATATCGTCAAAGACCCGTCGGGTAAGCTGGTCGGCGTGCTGGAAGAAACCGCCCAGGGCCTGGTCAACCGAGCCTATGTTAAGTGGATGTCGTTGAAGTCGGAAGCGGAACGAAAGGCGGAGTGGCAGCGCAGCATCCGGTTGGCAGAGGAGGAGTGTCTCCGTCAGGGGATCACGACCTTCGTGGATGCCGGATCCAGTTTCACCCAAATCGAGTGGATGCGAGAGCTTGCATTACAGGACAAATTGAACATCCGACATTGGATGATGATACGTGCCGGGATCGAGTCGTTGAAAAAACAGGCGAATATTTTTCCGGTCATGAACGAGGGGAAGGGCCGGTTGACGGTAAATGCCATCAAGGTATCGCTCGATGGAGCGCTTGGTTCTTATGGAGCCTGGTTGTTGGAGCCATATACCGACCGGACAGGTTTTATGGGACAAAATACTTTTTCGGTACCGGAACTGAAAGAAATTGCCGGCTTCGCCTGGGAAAGGAATATTCAATTATGTGTTCATGCCATTGGAGACCGGGCGAATCGGGAGACAGTGGATATTTTTGCCGGACAAATTCAAAAGGATCGAAAGAAGGATCATCGTTGGAGAGTCGAGCATGCACAACACGTGCATCCATCAGATATTCCACGATTCAAGGAGTGGAATATCATTGCTTCGATGCAAGGCATTCATTGTACCAGCGACGCGCCCTATGTGCCGAAAAGACTGGGTGATGCGCGTGCAGCCACAGAATCCTACATGTGGCGATCGTTTATTGATGCAGGCGTTCTGGTCAATAACGGAACCGACGTTCCAGTAGAGGACATTGATCCTTTTGCCAACCTTCATGCCAGTGTGACCCGGAAGACCGCCACTGGCGCCGTCTTTTATCCGGAGCAGCGTATGACCAGGGCTGAGGCGCTCAGGTCGTATACCCTTGATAACGCGAAGGCGATGTTTCAGGAAAAGGATAAGGGCTCCATCGAGGCCGGAAAGCTTGCGGATATGGTGATCATGTCGGAGGATCTGCTCAATTGTCCTGAAGACAGGATCCGTTCAGCCCGGGTGAACATGACCATTCTTGGAGGAACCGTTGCTTATCGTGCAGCAGGATTCTGAAATAGATATAACTAACGTTAACGTATAAACGAAGTAATGTGAGGATACATGTCGCAGAGGATTTCGAAGCCATGTCGCACGCTGCTGCGGAGGATTTCATAGAACGGGTGGCCCGTATCCGAAGACCTTTGATATGCCTGCCTTCCGGAAGATCTCCCATGTCTTTTCTTAAGATTTTGCGTGGGCATTATCAGCGTGCAGACAGCCTGCCAGACTGGTATTTTGTGGGATTGGACGAGTGGGTGGGCATCGGAGAACATGAACAGGGGAGTTGCCGGTATTTTTTTGACGAACATCTGTTCCGCCCGCTGGGTATTGGAGACGAACGCGTGTCTTTTTTCAATGGTTTGTCCGAAGATCTGCAAGCTGAATGCAAGCGAACGGAGCAGTTCATCAAAGACCACGGCGGCATCGATCTCTGTGTGTTGGGCATCGGCACCAATGGTCATCTTGGACTGAATGAGCCGGGGGCTGACAGACATGCCGCCATGTTCATCTCGAACCTCACATCATCAACGATCGAAGCGGCGCAGGCTTATTTTGACCGTCCCCGCGAGGTGACGATGGGTGTCACGTTGGGTCTTTCAACTTTGCTGGCATCGCGGCATATCTTTCTGCTGGCGAGTGGACAATCAAAAGCCGAAATCATCCGTAAAGTGGTGGAGGAACCAATTACCTCCGAAGTGCCTGGTTCCTGGCTTCAGGAGCATCCATCCACCGCCATTTACCTCGATGGGGCTGCGGCGGCAAGTCTGACTCAATAGCGGGGTTGAACGGTCAATAACCGAGCAAGCCTTCTACAGGTACCCATGACCGTGAGTGGCTGCTCTCCAGTGCCAGTTCGATCATCTTGATCACATCGTGTCCATGCTCCGGGGTCTCGCTGAGCGGTGCTCCTTCCCGGATGGTCCGGTGAATATTCCGATAGAAATCTCCGTAATCGCCGGGAACGGAAGGATATGGTTCACGAATCAAACGGCCGTCGATTTCGGTATGCAGCAACCCATGTATGGATGGATCTTCCTGCCCCCAATCATCACCCAGTGGAAGTTCACCCGCCTTCAACAAATCTTCCTGAGGATCTTCTCCGCTTTTGATGAATGATCCCAGGGTGCCGTGCAATTGATATCTCGGTCCCATCTCCCGCACGAGCATGGAAGCATGCAGGGATACCCGAAGGAATCCATAATCAAGCCACAGGTCAAAACAATCGTCTACTTTAACGTAGTCTTTCTGAGCCCTCACATCGGCCATGATGGCCCTGGGTTTTCCGAAAAGTACAAGGGCCTGGTCGATCAAATGTGGTCCGAGGTCGTAGAACACGCCTGCTCCCGGTTCCTCATATTCACGCCAGAGCCCATAAGTGCGAGGTTGCGGTCGGTATCGGTCGTAATGTGCCGTGTAAGTATGCAACGTGCCCAGCAGTCCTTTTTGAAGAATCTCACGCATGGTTCGGAAATCCGACACGTACCGTCGGTTCTGATAAACGGAGCACACCAGGCCTTTCTCTGCTGAAAGGCGGCAAAGCTCAA
>JBEEMB010000184.1:0-3125 GCA_041167815.1 Bacteroidota bacterium
ATGTCACGTGTTTCGAGAGAAACGGGAAATGGAAATTCATTTCGGTGTACCCTTAGCTGAAGGCTATCGTACACTGCATATGAATACCCCGATAAACCGTCTGTGCTTGATTCTGCTGCGGTACGCACCAATTCGGGATATAAGGTCTCCTCCCGGAACTCACGGGGCGTGGAGAGCATATAGAAAACCGCCAGAGGGCGATCGGTACTATCCGTCACCATCCTCCGGAAAATATAGCTGAAACTGGTCATGTCGCTGGAGAAATAGCGCATCCCCGGAACCGAGGTTTTCTCCGCATTCATGGTGTAGATGGTATTGAGGGTATCGAAGGTAAGCCGGTCGGTAGTGGACAGGGGTAATCCTGTGCTGTCGAACATGAAGAGCCTGGTCTCGAATTTGTTACGATATCCTCTGAAGCTGGATTCAATCAGGCTGTCCTTCAATCGAGCCGAAGCCTTGTCTTCGCGAAAGCGGGGAAGGTTTTCCCGCAGAAATGCGTTCGGAATACCTATCGTGGCGATATTGATGAGAAAATCGCTGGAGGGATCGGTCTGCATCGCCAATTTTTCTGCGGCTGCCCTTCGGAATCCACGTTCGCGGTTTCGGTTCTCCGTAAAAATCACCGAGGTGATGGACAGGGAGAAAAACAGCAGCCAGAATACGGTCGCTCCACCCGAAATTCTGCTATCGGCCCGCATTTCCCGTGGTTTGGACAGCCAGAGGTAAACCTGCAGCCACAGCAGGAGTCCAACCCCGAATCCAACCAGCCGGTTCTCTACGAAAAGCAGGATGAAGGTCAGGCCGACAGCGGCTGAGAGCAGGGCCTTGACGGGCACCGACAAACGTAGTGGGCCGGTCATGAAAGCGTACAGCAAGTGACTCAGGATGAAATATCCCATGGACACACATCCCATCACAAAAAATCCGACAGCAGTGTACGCGTCGAGTTTGAAGAAACTGGTGACTTCGTAAGAAATAGCGGAGTCAGCGATCAGACTTCGGATGGTATTGCCCGCAGACCAGGTGGCAAAAACAAGTGCTCCGGAAAAAATGATCGACAACGGCATGCGTATCCGACGGTCGCGGACTTCCATCACCGGGGCTTTCCCATGGGTCAGTGAACGTACAAAAAGCATGACCCATGCAAAGAGCAAGGCGTTGATCAAAACATCCCCCAGCGATTTCAGGATGGGACTGGATCCGTAGATCACCGGATTGAACAACTCATACCGGCGAAAATCAATGGGGATGGGAAACAGATAACTGGCAGCGCGCAGCACCAATACGGCAGTGACCAGGAAAATGACCGACTTTCGGGTGCCGAAGTGTCGGTGAACACCCATTGCCACCAAATGTAACCAGAAAAGGATGAAGAGTGCACCAATAAGTCTCAACAGCATACCCGGCCACCCACTGGCAGGCGCTCCAGCTTCAGGGATCGATTCAAATCTGTATAATACTTTCCCGTCGGTATTGAGCACCGGCAATCCTCTGACATCTTCCGTGATCCTGAAATAACGCTCCACGCCGGGCGCACCGGCGAACCCTTTTCGCAGGTAGTCGTTTTCGATAAAATAATCCCAACGCACCGGGATCAGGGCACATACCATGGCCCGACGTCCTCCCACGATGACTTCCCTGCGGATGCAATCGAAAAATCCGTTGGATAGTTTCACCAGCCCCGCGCCGGGTGCAGCGGCGGCCAGACTGTCGTTCGGGATGGACTGCTGCGTGTTCCATCCCACAAGTCTCCGCATACCATCCGCCCGGATGTCGTACAGAAATACGCCGTATGAACGACTGGTCAGTTCAAGTACATCCTGTTCCGTTTCGGCATCCCTCAGGAAGCGACCAATCCGGGCAGTATCATCCAGGAGCGATGCAAGGTCTTTTTCGGAGGTCTCTATATGCCCCTGCAAAAGCCTTCTCACCCCCTGCGGAGAGTTATTGAACGACAGGTAGTTGCTGAAGACAAACGACAACGTGAATAACCACGCTGAAATAATCAGCAGGTACGCATGTCGGTACACGGTATCGGAAAGAAATCTTTTCAATGGGAGACGGCCCTTTGTCCCTGAAGGTCGTAAAAATTAATGTAACGACTGTGTATGACTTGATCAGGCTTGCTGAGCAGCCTTGATGCGATTCCAAATGGCATCCATTTCTTCCAGACTCATCTCGGTAAGTGCTTTACCGTCTGCCGTAGCCATTTGTTCCATTTTTGTGAACCTGTCCATGAATTTGCGGTTAGTTCGCTCCAATGCCATTTCGGCATCCACGCCTATGAAGCGGCTGTAGTTGACCAGCGAAAACAACAAATCTCCGAATTCTTCTTCGACATGTGAATGTGCGGCAACATAATCGGGTGATTCACGCTCGACAGATGCAGCATGACTCATTGCCTGCATCAATTCCCCTTCTTCCTCTTTCACCTTGTCCCACACCTGTCCCTGATGTTCCCATTCAAAACCAACCTGTCGGGCTTTCTCCTGCAGGCGCATGGCTTTCACGAGGGCAGGCAATGCTTTGGGCACTCCGGATAATACGGAGGTTTTGCCTTCCTTCATCTTCAGTTTTTCCCAATTCCGCTTTACATCCTCTTCGTCGTTGACCTGCACATCACCATAGATGTGTGGATGACGATGGATGAGTTTGTCGCAGATTCCGTTGATCACTTCCGTGAGGGTGAATCTGCCGGCTTCATTTCCGATTTTGGAGTAGAATACGATGTGCAACATCAGGTCTCCCAGTTCCTCGCGAATGCCGGACCAATCGCCCTCAAGGATCGCATCAGCAAGCTCGTAAGTCTCTTCGATGGTATGGTGCCTGAGACTGTCGACCGTCTGCTTCCGGTCCCACGGGCATTTCTCCCGCAACTCGTCCATAATCCCGACCAAGCGAAGAAAAGCTGTTTCCGGGTTTTGCTGATGATTCGTCATAACGTTGATGGGTAACCGAAGATGGGATTGGGTAGACAGGTTACATGGCTGCCGACTCAAAAGTAAAGGGCGGTGGCGAGATACAGAAATGAAACTATCGTTGATCAGGTCTTTCGGACGTAAACCAGGCTTCCTCCTTTGATGATATCGATGAGTTGGCGGTTCACTGCCGGTGGCGTGATGAAA
>JBEEMB010000227.1:0-3716 GCA_041167815.1 Bacteroidota bacterium
GGTTTGTCGCCCGAACGGCTGGCTGACCTGACGGCCCGCAAGCCCCGCATCTGGGAACTGCGAACCAGGGTGAAGGCACTGGCGAAGGTTAATGAGGTGTATTTCTTTGATCTGACGAAACTGTTCAGGAACAAGGCCGGGCTGATCACGCCAGGTGATGGTGTGCATCCCAATACCGAGGGGTATCGTTTTCTGGCTACTGAGTTGTTCCGATATCTCGTCAAAAAGGATATCATCGAAAAGCCATAACGGGTTTTAGTTTCTTGATGGAAGAACCTGTTGTCGGGTATCGCTCATCAGTGCTATTCGCTTTATTTCCATCTTGCTGACCCAGGAAATCTATCATTTCCCAACCGAAAAACACAAATAAATGAAAGATTTGAAGGCGCTTGCTCACCGGCTGAAATCAAATCCACTCACGCCGGAATCCACAAATGTCAGGCTTTACCGGGCCGTCAGTTGGCTGATCTGCGCGGAGGAACAATCGAAGCACCCCGACCTGGCTTTCATAACACACTGGATATCCTTCAACGCGCTTTACGCCGCGGAAGCCGACAATCTCTCGCCCACGGCGGAGCGCGAACGCTTCCGGGTGTTCATTCGTAAACTCGTATCGAATGACGAGGACAATCGTGTCTATCACATCCTGTGGGAGAGATATTCGGGCGCATTGCGCGTCCTCATTGAGAACAAATACCTCTTCAAATTCTTCTGGGACCACCAGCGGGGTCAGACGGCAGCCTGGGAGCCCGGATTCCTCAAGGCCAACGAGGCCGCCCAGCGATATCTCAGCGATCGAAAAGTGGCAGAGTTTCTGGAAATCGTGCTCGACCGGCTTTATATCCTGCGCAATCAATTGTTTCACGGGGGCGCTACGTTTCGGAGCGGGGTCAATCGGGAATCCGTGAAAACGGGTGTCCGGGTACTGCAAATGCTGGTGCCGGTGTTTGTGGACATCATGATGAAGCATCCTGATGAGGACTGGGGGAATATTGATTTTCCGGTGGTGCGGGATTGATGCGTGGAAAACGAAGTGAATTCCCATCTCGAAAGCAAGAACAGCAGCATAGATGTTTTCATGTTTGTGTTTCATCTGGATCGCATGATCCTGGCCGACCTTGCTGCTTTTAGTGTGTGGGATTTTTTGAAGTTTCGAACTGACGGATTGTTTCCAGGTTCCTGGATTATTTGAAATCTTTGATTAAGATATTTTTTTGCATTTTCGGGATCTATCCTTATACCGAAAGTATGGTGTATATCACATCACCCAGAAACAAAAGCATCAAAATAATAAATCCTGAAATCAGCAGTATCAAATATTGCAACCTTGCTTTCCATCTTGAGGGTTGATAAAGGTTGCGCATTGATCGATAGCCATAGTATAGAATCCAAAAAAAGGTTATGACGGCCAGCCAGTTGAATATGGACCAGCTAGTCCAGCTATTGAGTTGCGTGAACAAATAACAGATCAGCAGTGCAACAAGGGTGAAAATATAAAGATGCAAAAGGAAGATCAGATGCGATACATAGGTGAAAGATCTATTTCGATAGAAAAATAAGTTCAGTATCAAAGCCATTAAGGGTAGTGAAATCAACAATAGCTTGGGGAAGTTTTTCAAGAATGAATGTGCCATTTCATAGAATGCTTTTTCCCCATCCACATCGATGTTCTTAGCTATCTTTAATTCGGATATTTTTAATTTACGATCAATAATTCCGTCTCTTTTTTCTTCCGGAAGCGCTTCCTGTTCACGTATGTATTGCTCCAGTGTGGTTTTCCTGCTGAGATTCGAAGCATCAGCATTGGTAATGTTGAATGCCAGTCCAGAACTATCAATAAAACGGCCTGCTGATCCATCCGATACTA
This sequence comes from Bacteroidota bacterium, assembly GCA_041167815.1. GTDB lineage: Bacteria > Bacteroidota > Bacteroidia > Chitinophagales > Chitinophagaceae > Pollutibacter. Next base: position 1,868 of record JBEEMB010000227.1, read on the forward strand.
TTTCAGCGGAATCTGGTATATCAACCATGATGGCATAGAAAATAAAAAAGAACACGGCAGAGGTGAACACGTACATCTGCACGGGTGGAAGATATTGTCTGCGTTTACCTTCGAGATATGCACGGGTCAGGAATCCTGGCCGGGTGAGCAACACCCTTAATGTTTTAAAAAACTTGCCGTCAAAATGCGTCAGCATGTGGATGAAATCATGTGCCAGATCCTTGACGGAGCGTTTCGCTTCAGTATTTGGTTGCCCGCAATGCGAGCAGTATGTGTCAGGAACAAAATGCCCACAGTTGAGGCAATGTTTATCTTCTCTCAGGCGAAATGAAGCAGACATGTGAACTAAGATATTAATAATTCGCAAAGATCTAACTTCCGTAATAGGCAAGATTGCTTTTGAGATGTGTAGTGATTAATTACTGGTACTGATCAGTTTGTTTCTTCGACATAGAGAGTCCAACACTCGATGAATGATCCGCGCTGATCATAACAGAATTTAGTGGTTTTGAAATGTGAATCTTTTGGGATAGCTCCGGATTGAAATGTATTCCCGCAAGCTGACGGGGGATCAGGATTTATGGCACATTTAACTGGATCGCATGTTTTCAGCGCTTACTGATCTTGTTCATGCTGATCTGCCGCTGTCTGGTGCACTTGAACCGGTCGATCTCCGGGTTCCTTTTCTTCGCGTGTTTCTGACTGACACCGCTGTTGACCCTTGCCCGCCAGAGCAGGAAGCTTTTCCTTTTCAGATTCCGGCGCATCAGATCGATCACCTGGGATTCCGTAAGTCCGAACTGGATGTGGATCGCTTCAAAGGGCGTGCGGTCTTCCCAGGCCATTTCTATGACCCTGTCGATGTCGATGTCTGTCATGATAAACCGAACAATGTTACTCATGAAAAGTTGACATGAATTGATCGAGGTTTTATGGATATTTATCTCCTGATTCATTGCTCATGATCATCAAACATTTTACGGGAGCGCTCTGCTTCCTGACTTTTGTAATGCTGGGCTGTTCCAAGAATAATGGCTCTGTTGCGCCAACTCCGCCGACCCCCACGCCGGTGGATAAGGGCATTCTTTATGAATGGAACTTCGACGGGGCAGATGCCTTGCATCACCTGTTCATCGAGGATGCTTCGTTACAAAAGAACGGGATCACGGTGGTGGCGGATCCTTTGAATCCTTCCAACAAGGTCTGCAAAGCCACGTTGTTGAAGGGGAATGACCGATCGGAAGCGAGTGTCTATACCGCCGACCTGCAGCGGATCTTATATTTCTATGCCGATGCTCCGGCAGGCTTTACAGACAAGGCAAAGACCATCACAGACCCGAACAGCCTGGGCAATGAAGTATGGTTGAGTCTTCGGATCCTCAAGCCGCAGGAGCAGAACACCAATGCCATCAAGCCGAGCATTGTGCAGTTTGGTCCTGTTTCGAATGCTTCGCTCAATCCGCCGGTGTCGAGCAATGGTTTCTGTCAGCTGCGTATCAGAAACGGCAGTACGGTTGATGGCGACACTTGGAATTGGCGTGTCTTTGGTGGAGGTGCTTATACGCCTTCGGGACTGGATGCCGAGCAGAATTTCATCAAGCCGGGCTACGGCAAATGGGAGAAATTCGTACTGCATTGTCGATATTCCACCGGATCGGATGGTCTGCTGGAAGTATGGAAGGACGGGGTGAAATACATCAATACTACGGGTGCCAATGCCAAAGCCTTCAACCGCTTTCGCATCAAGTGGGGCCTCTATCTGGGCATTGGCAATAGCGCAGGGCAGGACCTGACTTGTTTTTTTGATGATGTGAAGATCGGCGGGAGTGGTTCCAGTTATGCGGCGATA
>JBEEMB010000245.1:0-5008 GCA_041167815.1 Bacteroidota bacterium
TCCCTTTTGGAGGGTGACGAATCCGTTCAATTCAACCTTGCGGGTGTTGGATTTTTCAAATGTCTTATTTCCCTGGAAGGTGAAACCGGAGCGAAGTGAAAGATTGAGATCCTTCTTAAAAGTTGAGAAAGAGCTGGCCGCAGATGACCGGACACTGAAAATACCATCGATGGCAAACGTACAGACAGAGGCTGCGAGGAAAACTCCCAGCATCAGCCTTCCAGGTCTCATAATCGTTTTTATCTTAGGTATGGTGTATCCCATGTTGCAAATGTAGTTTAAAACCGGCCTAAATCAAAATTGCACATTTCTCGCATCCTTTTTCAGGAATCATAAATCCTGGTTAATTCATGATAGCTAAACAAAATTGATGCCGAACTTGCACGTGATACATTTTCGTGGCAATAAGAATAAGACGGCTGATGGCGGAAAAAGGTTGGGTGCGTGTTAAAAAAATCCACAATTAAGGCTTACATTGTATTGAAACCGTATGAGCAGAGAGTCATTCAGAGAAGACGATCAGGATATAGGCGATTTGATTCGCCTGTACCGTAGACTCGTGACGGGACGGGGGGCGGCTTCTTTGTCGGAGGACGCCTTTGAGCGCATCATCGATTACTACGATGATTTGGATGACCTTGCCGGAGCCATTGACGCAGCGGATACAGGTATCGGACAGCATCCATATTCCTCCACCCTGCTTATCAAGAAAGCTGATCTGCTGATTTCAGCCAAACGTTACGACGAGGCACATGAACTATTGGATCGTGCTGAGATTCTTGACAGCAACGACATAGACATTTATATCCTGCGGACCGATGCGTATTTGGCGCAGGATCTACAGGAGCGGGCGGTCAGTCTGTTGGAAGAGGCCATCCATAGATTCGATGGGGAGGATCGCATTGATTTGCTTTTCGAATTGGCGGATGTTTATGATGACTATGAGGCATTCGATAAGATTTTCGACTGTCTCAAAATGATTCTGACTTATCAGCCCACCAACGAAGAAGCCTTGTATAAAATCTGTTTTTGGACGGATTACACCGGTCGAAACGAAGAAAGTATTCGCTTGCACGAATCCATTCTGGATGAGCACCCATACAACGAACTTGCGTGGTTCAATCTGGCTGCTGCCTTCCAGGGCCTTAAGTTGTATGAGAAAGCTATCGATGCATACAAGTATGCGTTGGTGATCAACGAAAAATTCGACTATGCCTATCGGAATATGGCAGACGCCTATATCCGACTCCGTAAATATAAGGATGCCATCGAAGCCCTTGAAAAAGTCATAGAGCTGGCTCGTCCTGAAGATGTCATCTATGAGGCGATTGCCCACTGTTATGATCGGCTGCACCATCACGCCCAGGCCCGATTCTACTACAGAAAAGCATCTCACTTAAGCCCGGAGGATGCCAAACTTCAATATCGGGTGGCTACGACCTATATGCAGGAGTCAAATTGGATACAGGCGGCAAAGTATCTGGAAATGGCCCTTCGGTTGAACAGGAATGCCTACGACTTCAACCTTGCGATGGGTAAGGTGCAGATGGAAATGGGTAACCTAAAGGAGGCCATGCAACATTTTAACCTCATCGTGAAGGTACGGCCTCGCAATATATCAGGTTGGGATGCATTGATTCAATGCGCATACAACGGCGGTCTCCTGGAAGAGGCTGAAGAATATGCCCGGCTGGCCTGGGTACAAACAGGAGGGAAACCATTGTTCAGGTTCTATCATGCGGCCCTGCTTTTTGCACTGGGCAAATCAAAGGAGGCACTGATCGTGCTGGAGTCTGCGATGATTGAATCCCCAAAGATGTTGGGTCGCATGCTGGATCTTGATCCATCGCTCATGCAGCACCCACTGGTGGTGGATATCATCGCCAGGCATCGCCGTAAAAGAGGCTGAAGATCCCTTAGGCCCTGTTCCTTAAATTTTTGTAACTTTGAAGAGGCAATAATTCTCTCTTCATGAATTTTCATCTTTCCCAGATGCCCGACCGGCTTGTAAAGCCACGTACGTCCGGCATTACCATGGTTATGGACAAGGGACTCAGCATCCCTGAGATCCATCAGTTTATGAGTATTTGTCGGCCACACGTCGACATCGTCAAGCTCGGCTTCGGGACATCCTATGTCACCCCCGACCTTCGAAAGAAAATCGAGACTTACCAATCGTACGACATACCTGTTTATTTCGGCGGAACCTTGTTTGAGGCGTTTCTGATTCGAAACCAGTTCCAGGATTATATCGATACCTGCAAGGATTTCGGCATTACGCACATGGAAGTGAGTGACGGATCCATATCCATACCTCATGCCGAAAAATGTGGCTACATTGAAAAACTCACCAAGTATGGAACCGTCCTCAGTGAGGTGGGTAGCAAGGATGCCGCACATATCATCCCGCCATACAAATGGATCGAATTGATGCGCGCAGAGCTGAGCGCAGGAGCAACCTATGTCATCGCAGAAGCAAGGGAAGCCGGAAATGTAGGCATTTACCGGGGCTCCGGTGAAGTCAGAGAGGGACTGGTACAGGAAATTCTTACCCAGATTCCGGGAGACAAGATCCTTTGGGAAGCTCCGCAAAAGGCCCAGCAACTCTATTTCATTGAGCTCCTTGGATGCAATGTCAATCTTGGCAACATCGCTCATTCTGAGGTAATTCCACTGGAAACCATGCGGATCGGACTAAGAGGAGATACTTTTCATATGTTCCTATCCAAAGACGGTCAATCATGAGAGATTTTGGCCTGATAGGATATCCCTTGGGTCATTCCTTCTCTCAACGATATTTTTCTGACAAATTCGAAAAAGAAGGCATCCGGGATTGTACTTATCATTTGTTTCCGATCACATCTATTGATGGATTCCCGGAGTTGTGGGATAAATATCCCTCATTGGTGGGCTTGAATGTCACCATCCCCTACAAAGAGCAGGTCATGATGTTTTTAGACCACTGCTCGATGGTCGTAGCGGAAAGTGGCGCATGTAACTGTGTGAAGCGCACCGAAGCCGGGCTTACAGGATATAATACCGACGTGGTGGGTTTCGAACGTACACTGGACCCCGGCCTGAAGCCCTGGCATGAACGGGCGTTGATTCTCGGAAAAGGAGGGGCTGCAAAAGCTGTAGCTTATGTGCTTCGCCGAAAAGGGATCGACTATCGTTTTGTCAGCAGATACCCCGGAGGGGAGGATACCATGAGTTATGTCAGGATCGACGAGGAGCTGCTTTCTCAGTACCAACTCATTATCAATACCACTCCGTTGGGAATGAGCCCGCAGATTGACGCAATGCCCGACATTCCCTATGAATTTCTGGGTTCTAAACACTACCTTTTCGACCTGGTCTATAATCCCGCTACGACAGCTTTCCTCCGTGCCGGAGCCGATCGAGGAGCCTTTGTTTGCAATGGCGCTGATATGCTCGCCATACAGGCAGAAGAGAGTTGGCGGATATGGAATGATCCTGAACTTTAATTTTTTTCAAGCGTCTTTCTTATTTCAGCGCCGCGTTCTGCAGCAGCTCCGCCATCTCACCAATGTCAAAGAAATGGCCGGCTGCAGGGATGTAACTGCTTTGCTCAAGCCGCACTCTCCAAGCCTCAATTTTCCTGTTTCTCTCGGCACGCGTCCCCTGTGATTCCGGGCATGCCGCATCGATACAGGAGGCCCATTCTTCCAGCTTATATGTGAGTCTGCTGCATTGACCTTGTTGGTTGCATATCTCAATGTAATTCTTGTCAACCTGAAGCGGAACCACATTCAATTCATTAGGGAACGACTTTGGAAGAATCATTGGCCTTGGATGAGTTCGAGATGCCGTTGCAGCATTTTTTGAATAAGTGGTATCTGATGCAGTCGCGATTACCCTGTCATCTGTCTCTAAAACGGATGGTTTTATTACTGGAGTTGTGGCTCCCGGAGTGGATAGTTTGGAGCCGATTTCAGTAGCAAGCCCAAAGGTGGCAGGGGTGTTGTTGTCGCTTGTCCCTTGATAAATAAGCAATACCAGCATCAGTGATGCCGCGATGCCGGCGGTTACCGCATGTTTGCGAAAAAGAGGGATGATACGCGATACAAATGTCAAGGACATTTCAGTCCTCAACGATCGTTGTATGCGGGGCCATGCATCTGCGGGTGCTTCGGACTCGAGCGCCAACATTTTTTGCCTAAATCCACTGTGATCCAATTCCAGGCTTTCCCGCAGATTATCCCATCCATCCTGTGGGGCGTTTTCCTCATGTGCATTCAGTCGTTCCTGCCAATTCATGTCGGGTTCGGTTTGATGGATCAACGGTGGGTTTCCCGAATTTTTTCTTGCAGTATTGCCTTGGCACGCGCCAATTGAGATTTACTCGTTCCTTCACTGATGCCCAGCATCTCTGAAATTTCACGGTGTGAGTAACCTTCCACTGCGTATAGATTGAATACTTGACGATAGCCCGGTGCAAGCGTTCTCACCAGATTCAAAATATCTTTAGCCGCCAGTTGGTCGAAGGCATTCCAATGCCCGTCTGTCAACATGGCTTCCTGTTGTTCTGTGACCGACAACACCGAATGCTGTTTGCGGAAGTGTTCGATGGCTGTATTGACGAATATCCTGCGCATCCAACCTTCAAAAGAGCCTTCGCCCCGGTATTTGTCCAGATTCCGATACACTTTTACAAAACCATCCTGCAAAATGTCGCTGGCGTCTTCCGACTTTGCGGCATATCTGAGGCAAACGGCATACATCTTCGGGGAGAATCGACGATACAGGGCTTCCTGCATTCTGGCGTCTCCCTTCAGACATCCAGCTATCAAGTCGTGTTCCTGCATGATTTGGTTGTCAGATGGGGGCATTGAGTGATTATAAAAATTGGAAGGAGAATCCTTTTTCGTTTGTCAGGGCTTTTCGAGCAGGAAGGCGATCATCTGATCAACCGCTTTTCTTCGATGAGAAAACATGTTTTTCTGCTCCGTGGTCATTTGTGCGAAAGTACGGTCGGCTCCGTCAGGAA
>JBEEMB010000366.1:0-7988 GCA_041167815.1 Bacteroidota bacterium
GAAAAATTCAAAGAAGCTGCAGAAGCCTATGAAATCCTCAGCGATCAGGAGAAACGCGCGCAATACGACAGATTCGGACATGCAGGCATGAGCGGAGGTGGCGGATTCCGGGGTCAGGGCGGAGCCGGTATGAACATGGATGACATCTTCAGCCAGTTCGGAGACATCTTCGGAGAAGACCTCTTTGGGAGTTTCTTTGGTGGAGGCGGAGGCGGAGGAAGATCCAGTCGGGGTGGACGCGGACGAGGCACCAGAGGCAGCAATCTGCGGATCAAACTCAAACTGAATTTCGAAGAAATTGCCAAAGGTGCGTCAAAGACCATCAAGGTAAAAAAATACGTGGCATGCCAGACATGCCATGGCAGCGGAGCCAAAGACAAAGGTTCCGTTCAAAACTGTTCCAGCTGTCAGGGAAGCGGCCAGGTCCGTAAGGTCACCAACACTTTCCTCGGTCAGATGCAAACCGTAACCACCTGCCCGACCTGTAATGGCGAAGGCAGTGTGATCACCAGCAAATGCGGCAGCTGTAAAGGCGAAGGCAGGACCTATGCAGAGGAAACCGTGTCACTGGACATCCCCGCAGGCGTCCAGGAAGGCATGCAACTCAGCCTCAGCGGTAAAGGCAACTCCGGCGAGCGTGGTGGCCCTCCGGGTGATCTCATCGTGCTCATCGAAGAGGAAGCCAACAACCAATTGCAGCGTGACGGACACAATGTGGTGTTCGATCTCCACATTACATTCCCCGATGCCGTATTCGGCGCCAACCTGGAAGTCCCCACCATCGACGGAAAAGCAAAAATCAAAATACCTGCCGGAACCCAAAGCGGAAAAATCTTCCGGCTAAAAGGCAAAGGTTTCCCCGTGCTCAATTCATACGACCGCGGTGATCAACTCATCCACGTAAACGTGTGGACACCTCAGGAAGTCAACAGCGAAGAAAAAGCGATGCTGGAAAAAATGCAGCAGTCGGAACGCTTTAAACCAAACCCAGAGAAGAACGAAAAGAGCTTCTTCGATCGGGTCAAGGAAATGTTCGGCTAATGGATTGAGCGAGTCAAGCTCAATCCGCCAACTGCATGATTTCCGGAAGATTACGTCCTAACCCATCGTAATCCAACCCAAATCCCACTACGAACCGATCCGGAATGGAGAAGCCAAGATAGGCGATATCCACCGGATGGACGGTGGCTTCGTGCTTGTGCAATAATGCGCACACCTTAAGGCTCCTGGGTTGCTGATGTTCCAACTGTGGTAAAAACTGACTCAACGTCTTTCCCGTGTCAATGATATCTTCCAGGATGATCACGTCCCGATCAAAGACGTCATCGTCCAGACCGATCGATGTGATCACATGTCCGGTTGACTTGGTCCCCTTATAGGATGCCAGTTTGATGAAACATATCTCCGCGGGCATATTCAACTTCTTGAAGAGCTCCGCGGAAAACATGAAGGATCCATTGAGGATCGAAAGAAAAAGAGGCGTCTTCCCGGCATAATCCCGCTCAATTTCTAAAGCGATGCGGGCGATGGACTCGTCTAACTCCGCGGCCGTGATATAAGGTTTGAAATGCTTGTCATGGATCTGAATGGTTCCCATCGCTGCTTTTTTTGCTCGTTTACATCGGAACGGTGCCTTGGACGCTGCAGGTATATCAAACGGTCCTCAGGTAAGAACTCTTCACGCACAGAGATGTCGTTAAAAGCCAATAGTTTGGAGAGCCGTACTTTATGTGCCTCGGCTAAAGCCAACAAGGACGTGCCTTTTCGCGCATATACCGCCTTCGTACCACCCGACCGGAAAACACCTTCGGGGTAGCTGACGACCGGCGCCTGTACGATGGTTTCGGATTTGTTGTCAGCGTTCGTTGCTTGCGACACAGAAACACTGGCGGGAGCCGCCATCATTGGCTGTGGAACAGCAGAACCACTGGAGGCCATATCGGCACCTGCTCCACGCTCACGTCCATGCAACGCATAATACGTTAGGTCATCCAACCGATAGGTCTCGATCAACCGGATCAGGATCTCCGGGTACTTGGGGTTGGTGGCATAACCGGCGGACTTCAAACCGTTTGCCCAGGCCTTGTAATCCATGGGATCGATCTGAAACAACGACGCATACCTGGGCTGAAATTTTAGAAAATCTGAATGATCACGGTAAGAATCTTCCGGTGAAACATACTTCCGGAAGCATTCTCCCTTCTCGTCATCATCATGGTACACTTTTTCACCGGTCCAGGTGCTTTTACACTTGATCCCAAAATGATTGTTGGAGTTACGAACGAGCAGACTCTTACCGGCATCTGTCTCCAGGATACCCTGTGCAATCTTGATGGCAGCCGGCACCCCGGTCCGCTTCATCTCTTCAATGGCGAGCGGCCGATACATGTCGATATAAGCCTCCACCATGGGATTCAGAGGTTCCTGGGCACGGGAGGTCGTCAGTAAAGACAACATGAAGAGGGAACCTGCGAATGCGCGCATTGACCATTTCATCTATGCAAGTTCGGATTTTTTCCTGATCAACATGAGCCCGTCGCGAATCGTTAACAGAACTTGTTCAACCCGAACATCTTCCCGAAGATGCCGATTGTAATCATCGATGGCCTTGGCATTCTTCCCGCGAACAGGCTCCTCGAGCACTTGTCCATGAAAAAGGACGTTGTCGGCAATCATCCAGCCACCCGGACGTAACATCGGCATGATCATCTCGTGATAGTTGATATAATTCACTTTATCCGCATCCAGAAACACAAGATCCCAGGTTTCGGTCAAACCGGGAATGATATCCAACGCATCCCCCACATGTGTATGGATCCGGTGGCCCAATGGACTTTGATCAAAGAATGACCGAGCCAGGGCGATATCATCAGGCCGGCAGTCGATGGTATGCAATACTCCGTCATGCGTCAGTCCCTCAGCCAGACACAGTGCACTGTACCCCGTGAAGGTGCCAACCTCCAGCACCCGACGCGGCTGCACCATGCGGCTGACCATCGCCAGCAATCTGCCTTGCAGGTGCCCACTGACCATGTGTGCCTGCCGATGGTGCGCATGGGTATGTGCCTCTATCTGCGCCAGTAATGCGTCATGTGGCGTAGAATGCGCCTCGGCATAAGCCTGCGCCTTCGGAAGGACTAGATCTGTATGCATAATCATTCGAACAGAGCGCAGTCATTGCGACCTGATATGGTTATTTCGACGGCTTCGACAGCATCCATAGTCCGGAGAAAGTGATCAAACCATTGATCAACAACAGTTCCAGTCCGATCTGATACCCGCCAAGCAACAACGGTGCATTTCGGCTGAGGACATAACAAATGACCGGCGATGCCAGACTTACAAGTGGTACAGATAGGTTATCATTCAACTTGCGCTGTGTAAGGATGCCGAAAAAGAAGAGTCCGAGCAACGGTCCATAGGTGTAGCCCGCCAGTTCCAATATCACATTGATGATGGATTTATTATCTATCCATTTGAACACCATGATGCACAGCATGAAGATCAGGGTGAAGGATAGATGAACGATCATCCGTGTACGCTTTTGATCTTTTTCTGAAAGACCTTCCTGCCGGCGAATACCCAGAATATCGATGCAGAAAGAGGAAGTGAGTGCCGTCAATGCCCCGTCGGCGCTGGGAAACAGGGCCGAGATGAGGGCGATGATGAACACGATCCCCACCCACTGCGGAAAGAGATTCATGGCCATGTAAGGGAACAGATCATCACCGATGACATTGCGACCCGCCATCATCAGTTGCTTGCCGTCATACACAGCTCCTTTATCGAGCATGTAGAGATATAGCAACCCACCCAGCAGCAGGAAAAGAAAATTCACGATCACCATCACAGTGGTGAAGGTCAGGATGTTTTTCTGCGAGTCACGCATCGTCCGCACACTGATATTCTTTTGCATCATCTCCTGGTCGAGGCCCGTCATGGTCAGTGCAATCACCGCACCGCCAATCACCTGTTTGAGGAAGAATGATTTCTGTTGGGGGTCGAATTCGAAGATCCGTGTATAGCCGCGCTCGGTCAATGCCTGCATCGCCCCTCCAAAGGAAAGATCCATCTGAGTGAGGATATAACCGATACACACCACCAATCCCAGGAGCATGAAGCTGGTCTGAAGCGTATCCGTGTACACGATGGTCTTGACCCCGCCTTCAAATGTGTACAAGAGGATCATCAGCAAAATCACGAAAGCCGTAACGATGAATGGAACACCCATATCGTTCAGGATGAAGATCTGCAACACGTTGATGACCAGATAAAGCCTGGCCGTGGCACCCACCGTTCTGGAGATGATAAAGAAGAGGGCGCCGGTTTTATAGGCATATCGCCCCAGTCGCTGCTCGAGATAATGATAAATCGAGGTGAGGTTCATCCGATAGAAGAGCGGAATGAGGACATAGGCAATGGCGGCATACCCGAAGACATAACCGATAACCACCTGATAGTAGGTGAATGCCTTGTGGCCTGACATCCCGAAATCCCCCACCGTACCCGGTACGGAAACAAACGTGACGCCTGACAGGGAGGTCCCGATCATTCCAAAAGCCACCAACACCCAATTTGAACTGCGGTTGCCGATAAAGAAGGAATCATTGGTGGAGTTACGTGAGGTCACCCAGGCGACACCTAACAGTATCAGGAAGTATGCGAGGACAAATACGAAGAGCAGACCTGAAGACATATCGGATAGAAATTTTCGGTAAGGTAAGCATTTTGAGGTGCTCAACCTTTAGCGCCATGTATTCAAATTATGCAACCGATCGTGATACCCTTGCTATATTTGAAGCACCTTAACCATCGCTACATGACATCACCTGGTATCCGCAACGTCGCCGTTTTCTGTGCATCCAAAACCGGAAGCAATCCAGTCCACATGGACAATGCCCGGGCCTTGGGTGAAGGACTTGCCAAAGCCGGCATTAACATTGTGTACGGAGGTGGTGGCAAAGGACTGATGGGTGCGGTAGCCGATGGACATCTCGCTGCGGGCGGCCGGATTACCGGTGTGATCCCTTCCATCCTGCGAGACCGGGAACACCAGCATCAGGGACTTTCGGAGTTGATCGTCACCCGCGACATGCATGAAAGGAAACGAACCATTTACGAAAGATGCGATGCGGCCATCATCCTGCCCGGCGGCTTTGGCACGCTGGATGAACTCTTTGAAATGCTGACCTGGAATCAATTGAGCATTCACGACAAGCGGATCTTCATCCTCAACACTGAAGGATTCTACGATCATCTTATCGCCCACCTGCAACACATGGAACAGGAAGCATTTCTGTACGATAAAGTATCAGACAGGATTTGTGTTTGTGGTTCTCCGGCAGCCTTGCTGGCAGAAATCGAAGGGCTTAAAAATTAAATCCGAAAGACACGAAAGGCGCGCGGCCGTAAGGTGAGCGCTCATGTCCGGCCACATCGTATAACATTTGAGCAATCAAACGTCCCCTGCCGGCGGGGATGGATGTACCACCGCCTATCAATAAGACCGGTACAAAAGTTCCCGGCGATATCTGAGTGGGCTGACCGTTGAAATACTTCATCCGCCCCCAGCTGTAATTGTATTCGGGTTGCACCGATGCAAAAAGGGTGGAAATAGGAAACACACGCGCAAATACATTCAATCCGCCGTATCCGTAAGTGGTACGATAAAGCCGTCCGCCGCCTGCATCTCTGAATGTAAGGGAAGATGTGATGAAGTTGATCCCGGCACCTGCCTGAAAACGATCCGTGAACTGATATCCGACCTGTGGAGAGAGATTGATGAATGTATTGTCTCCGAACCGAACCCCGAAATTACCGCCGGAAAAAAGTCGGTCACGTTCGAAACCACCAGTCTTTTCTGCTGACTGAGCGAATGATTTCTGTGATATATTGAGCAGGAATAATGAAATGATGAGCAGAATGTAACGCATATACATCAAAGGTTTGATCGATGGATGTTTCAGAACTTCGGACACATGGACTGCCTCATCTGACCTGCATTTTCGATATAGAATCCGTTATGCATCAGAGACATCTCGGTGGCTCCCTGCATGTTGATATAAGCACCCAGGGGCGAGGTCGTGGCATCATAACTGAACATGAATCGCATGTTCTTCCACTGATACCCGACCATGGGAATCGCCGCATCTCCATGGCGATAGTAGACACCTCCGATCAACTGGTGTTCTCCGTTTCCACTTAGATTATAATTGGCATGGAGGCCACCCATGATTTCCTGTGCCCTCGACTGACGCGAATAATAACCACCCGGCGTAATGATCCATTGATCATTCAGCTTGATGACGCCGTCGAGAAAGACGGTGTATCGGCGATCCATATAATAGTTGTAACCGGAAACAGGCTGAAAGAACGTTTCTTTAGGACGATTCAACTGTTTGGCAGACACGCCTCCGTGTAAGTAAATATTATCGGTAGGAAACCAGGCATAGTTTAGTCCCGCTTCGATGTCCATGTATCCGATGCTGCTGTTGAGAAACGATTCTCCAGTCAGGAGGGTGTTATCGAAGAACTTACCATTCCATTGGTCATCGAATCTGAAATTCTGAATATCGACGCGTTTATTGACGAAACCTATACCAAATCCGGCGGAGAGCAAACCTGTGGCGCCCAGCATCTGATGATAGGCTGCAGATCCATAGATCTTGGTCGACTGCAGGTTGCCGCTGCCGGCCACATCCCGCAGGATCTGGCCGCCCAGTCCCACCCAGCCCGTCTCGAACCGGTCGCGAAATACCTGTGCATCTCCCCAGACAGACATGGTGCGATAGGGCACGGGCAGATTGGTCCATTGGCTTCTATAATTCGCCCCTATACGATAGTCTGATTCGGGGATGAAGCCCGTATTCGCCGCATTGGTCAGCAGCGGTGCATTGATGAACTGTGAGAAATGAAGATTCTGCGCAGTCAGCATGATCGGCGAGCACGCAATCAGTATGGCAAAGATCATGAGTCTCCGACTTATACTCAGCATGCTGTTTCTCAAACCGCCAGCACACGCCCAGATCTGTTGCTTCATGATGCAGTTTTATTAATCATTACAAATCACCGCAATAAGGTGATATCACCCTTTTTTGTCAAACGTTCGCCATTGTTGAACTCCACATCCAAGACATATCCATAGGCATCCATGGGTTGTAGCCTGCCCTTGAAATACCCGTCCCATCCAATGGTCTGATCCGCAGACTGAAACACGAGTTGTCCCCAGCGATTAAAAATTCTGAAATTCATTTTTACTATACCGAATCCGCGAACGAAAACTTTATCATTCCGGCCATCCCCGTTAGGCGTGAAGGCGTTGGGGACATCCAATGCAGAAACCACTATGGATTGTACCGGCTGGCACACAGTATCCACACAACCAAACTCATTCGTGGCGACCAGGCATACATTATTGACGCCACTAGTACCGTACTGATGTACAGGATCTACATCGGTTGATGTTGCGCCGTCTCCAAAGGACCATTGATATTTTATGGCACCCGTTGTTCCATTAAGAAATCGTGTTGGTGTATTTTCCATGGAAGGGAATGGGATATACGTAAAGGCTGCTGTAGGACTCGGGACGGCGTATACTTTGCGGCGAATCGTATCCGTCACATTGCAGGTATTGGGGTCATTTGCAATAAGTGTAATAGTATATTGACCGCCTGTGTTAAAGGACTTTGTGGGAGGGGTAGAACCTGTGAATGTAGTGCCATCTCCAAAATCCCACTGAAAGCTCTGGCCACCTGCAGATATGTTTTGGAATGAGATGGTCAAAGGTGCACATGCAGTATCCTCACTCATCGTAAAATCAGCTTTCATGTTGGGAGAAAGCCTGACAGTTCGACTGGTTGAGTCCGGACCGTTGCAGTAAGTAGAATCATCCAGAATGAGCTTCACGTTATAAGTCCCGATGGCTGCGTATGTATGCGTAACGGCCCCTGGTCCCGTTCGAACACGAGGGGAGCCATCACCAAAATCCC
>JBEEMB010000086.1:0-9939 GCA_041167815.1 Bacteroidota bacterium
TTGCCACCAGAAATCCACCTCCGCCGAGGTTTCCCGCACCGGGATAGACGACCGCCAGCGCCAGTTGCACCGCGATGGAGGCATCAATTGCGTTACCACCCTGCTTCAATATGTCCAATCCGGCTCGGGTCGCCAATGGATGTGCTGATACCACGGCTCCACTTTCTCCCGTAGCTTTCTTCCGTATCGAATATTGATAAGCATTTTCCATGGATGCTGACTGGCCCATCAGATCCTGGCCAGGGAAGCATTGAAGACAGAGGGACAGCACCAAAAGGCCTGTCATTTTCCGGAGCATTTTTGTCATCATGGGATAAAATTAAGCAGTTCATGCGCATCTCGTTCGCTCATGGCTTAAATTCGTCATCTTTGGCTCATACAGACAATCAAGCAACAGATGAAGTACCAATTAAAGTTCGCTGCTACCTGCTGTGCACTGCTCATCACCTGCATCCTGCAGGCACAATCCGTGATCAAATCTCCTGAACAGTTCCTTGGCTACTCCCTGGGAGACCGATTCACCCGGCACCATCGCGTGGTGGAATACATGGAGCACCTGGCTTCGGGATCATCCGGCCGGATGATCACCCGGACATATGGTCAAACCAATGAAGGGCGGCCCCTCATGCTGGCCTTTGTCTCAGCGGCTGAGAACCTCAACAAACTTGAAGAAATCCGAATCAACAATCTCCGACTCGCAGGGTTGGCTTCCGACCGGAAGGCACCGTCGGAAGACATGCCGGTCATTGTCTGGTTGAGCTACAATGTGCATGGCAATGAAGCATCTTCGATGGAGGCTGTGATGAAAACTGCCCACACCCTGCTCTCCGGAGCAGACTCCCGCACGGCAGAATGGCTTCGAAAAGCCGTGATCGTCATCGATCCATGTATCAATCCCGATGGTCGCGATCGATATGCCAACTGGTACAATTCAGTGGCTACCCTGAACGGAGATCCTGATCAGTTTACCCGCGAACACCGCGAACCCTGGCCCGGCGGAAGGGTCAACCACTATTATTTCGACTTGAACCGAGATTGGGCATGGCAGTCGCAGGTGGAAACCCGCGCACGGATGAAAGTCTACAACGAGTGGATGCCACAAGTACATGTGGATTTTCATGAACAAAGCCCCAATTCACCATATTACTTCGCGCCGGCCGCAGAGCCCTATCACGAAGTCATCACCCCCTGGCAGCGCGAGTTTCAGCAGATGATCGGAAAAAACAACGCCGGTTATTTCGATCGGCAGGGCTGGTTGTATTTCACCCGCGAGCGATTCGATCTGCTCTATCCGTCTTATGGGGATACTTATCCGGTCTACAATGGCGCCATTGGCATGACCTTCGAGCAGGGCGGCGGAGGACGTGCCGGCAAGGCGATCCAGCTGGAAGACGGCGACACGCTCACCCTGGCCGCCAGACTGGAGCATCACCACACGACCGGATTATCAACCATCGAAGTTTCTGTTCGTGAAGCAGCCAGACTTCGTCAGGAATTTCGTAAATTCTTCGCACAGGCGGTTTCAGACATCCCTGCCGGGGGCACTCAATATTATGTGGTGCGCCGCAACACATCCGCAGGTGCTGACGGCGGCTTGGTCGGCAACTACATGCGCCGCAACGGTATCCAATATGCCTATGCACAAACCAAAATGACACTGAAGGGATTTGGATACAAGGCGGGGCGCGATGCTGCCGTAAACGTAGAACCCGGAGATATCATGATACCGGCTCGTCAACCCCGGGCGACGATGCTCCGCGTACTCTTTGAGCCCCGTACCAAATTGAGTGATTCCGCGACCTACGACATTACAGCATGGTCCCTCCCTTATGCCTTTGGGTTGGATGCATGGGCCGTCACCGATCGTCCCGCACCCAATTCGGTAGGGGATTCTGACCCTGTGACTGCCCCTTCCTTTTCGCCTTTGGCAGACGCTTACGCCTATGTCATTCCTTGGCAGGGTATGCACTCCGCCCGTATTCTTGCCCGCCTGCTGCGCGATGGGGTGACCGTGAGATATGCCACCAGCCCATTCTCTGTAGAAGGGAAACGCCATGAGCGCGGCAGCCTGATCGTCACCCGTGCGGCCAACCGGACCGACGGGGCCACCCTTGGATCAAAAGTGAAAGCAGCACTTCAAGCAGTGCCCGACGCACACCTGAACATCACCGCCGTCAGAACCGGATTGGTTGATCAGGGCTTCGATTTAGGCAGTGGAGACGTCCGCCCAATCAAGGCTCCCCGCGTGGCAGTGCTTTCTGGTGAAGGGGTCGTGTCCAATGGATTCGGTGAGGTATGGCATTATTTCGAACAACAGCTTGGATATCCGCTCTCCATCCTCAATGTCACGGAGATCGCCCAACTGCCACTGGAAAGATATGATGTGATGATTCTGTCCGATGGTAACTATCGGATGCTGAGCGATCGAAACATTTCTGATGCATTGAAAGCCTGGGTCAGAAAGGGTGGAAGGCTGATCGCCATGGAAAATGCTGTAGCACAGATGGCTTCTCTTGATTGGGGACTCAGACTTAAAAAGGATGATGAGAAGCCAACAAAAGAAGGATCAGACTCCATTCTGAAATATGCCGACCGGGAGAAGGAATATCTGAAGGGATCCATCCCCGGCTCGATTTATCGGGTTGATCTGGATGAAACCCATCCCCTGGCCTTCGGATATGCTTCACCTTTCTACACCCTCAAGCAGGACGACAAATTGTATGAGTTCCTGAAAGATGGAGGATGGAATGTGGGCGTGATAAAAAAAGATGCGCATGTCAGCGGATTCGCCGGCTACAAGGTGAAGCAGAAACTGAAGGACGGTTTGCTCTTTGCAGCTCAAGACCTCGGGTCTGGTACCGTAGTCAGTTTCGCCGACAACCCAATCTTCCGCGGATTCTGGGAAGGGGGTAAACTCATGTTCGCAAATGCCGTTTTCCTCGTGGGACAATGATATCAGATATGATGAGATCTTATATTTATTTACTATTATCGATCCTCGCACTCTTACAGACGGTTGCCAAAGCACAGACTCCCCGTCACATGTCTAGTGCCGAAATCTTTGCAGGTATCCAGCGACTTAAAGTGTTGGGTTCGGTATTGTACGTGGCAGCCCATCCGGATGATGAAAACACACGACTGCTGGCCTGTCTGGCCAGGGAGCGTCATCTTCGGACCGGCTATCTCTCGCTTACCCGAGGCGACGGTGGCCAGAACCTGATCGGTGATGAACAGGGCATCGAACTGGGTCTCATCAGAACGCAGGAACTGCTGGCTGCCCGTAGGATCGATGGTGCAGAGCAGTTCTTTACCAGGGCCTTCGATTTCGGTTTCTCCAAAAGTACTGATGAAGCACTGCGTACCTGGGGACGGGAAAAGATACTGGCCGATGTCGTCTGGGTGATCCGGAAATTCCAGCCGGATGTGATCGTGACCCGTTTTCCGGAGGATGCCCGCGCAGGACATGGCCATCATTCGGCCTCCGGAGTTCTAGCGCGCGAAGCCTTCATCGCGGCAGCTGATCCGGCACGCTTTACAGAGCAGTTTGCGCTGGGCGTGAAGCCATGGCAGGCAAAACGCATTCTTTGGAATACATTCAATTTCGGGGGGAATAACACGACATCCCCTGATCAGTTTCGCATGGATGTGGGAGGATACCTCCCACTGATCGGTCGAAGCCTCGGTGAGATATCGGCTGAAAGCCGCAGCCAGCATAAGAGCCAGGGCTTTGGCGTGCCTTCTGCACGTGGATCTTCCCCGGAATACTTTGTGCATATCCTGGGAGACCGCGCCAACAAAGACTTGCTGGACGGTATAGACACCCATTGGAGCCGGATTCCAAATGCCGAGGGCATTGAAACCAGGATTGAGGATATCCTTCGCAATTTTATGTTGACCAATCCGGCGGCCTCTGTTGCACGGCTGGCTGAGTTACACAAGGATATTGCCGCCATGCCGACATCCATCTGGCGCGAATCCAAACTGAAAGAGATCACCGACATCATTTTGGCCTCCTCCGGCATTTATCTGGAAGCATCCACCAGTCAGCCCATCGTAGCACAGGACGACAGCCTCACGGTATCGATCCAGGTAAACAATCGTTCCGGCGTTCGTGCCCGCTTGATTAACACCCGCATCGACGGTCAGGACACCGCGATCGGGCAGGTATTGCAGCCAAACCGGAACCTAACGGTCACGTACACCCTCCATGTACCGGGAAATCGCCCGTTATCACAGCCCTACTGGCTCGCTAAGGATATGGAGCCGGGATCCTTCAGTGTTTCAGACCCAACCATGATTGGGATGCCCGAAAATCCCCCTGCTTACTCTGCCCGTTTCCTGCTCGAAGTGGAAGGATATCCCATTGAATGCTCCAGGCCCGTCATGTATAAGTTTACTGATCCGGTGAAGGGTGAACGCTTTCAGCCACTGCATGTTGTTCCACCCGTTGTGGTCAATGCCACACCCGGCATCATGCTGTTTCGTGCCGGTCAGTCAGCCCCACGATCCATCCAAATCACTTCAACAGCCAACACCCGGGTGAATAGCCCTGACGCCAACTTTTCCTGGACAGCAGGAAATCAGCGTCAAACGCTGGGCCAGGCCGGGTTCAATCTGGGCAGGGGAGAGGTAAGGTCCGGAAACCTTTCCGTAACCCCAGTTCCTGCAGGCACCAGGACTTCCCTGCAGCCGGTCGTCGAATACCGCCATCATGGCAGCACTCAAACGAATACCCTCGCTTTGTCGGAAATTGAATACGATCATATCCCAGTCATAAGGTATTTCTACCCAGACCGGACCTCTGTGCTTTCTGTCCCCGTGGCCACCAGTGGTCGGAAGGTGGGCTACATCCGTGGAGCAGGCGATAAAGTGCCGGAAGCGTTGGCAGAACTCGGATTTGAAGTGACTTTCCTGGGTGAAGAGGATATACAACCTGCGGTACTTCGTCAGTTTGATGCCATCGTTACCGGCGTGCGAGCCTACAATGTTCATCCTTGGTTGGGCACCAGACACGGGGTGTTGATGGAATATGTGGAACAGGGTGGAAACCTGGTCGTCCAATACAACACCAACAGCTTTGCAGGTCCGGTAAAAGCCAGGATAGGACCACAGCCCTTCAATATTTCCAGGGGACGGGTCACAGATGAATTCAGTGCCGTCAACATCCTCGATCCCTCGGATCCCTTGCTCAATATTCCGAATCGCATCACACAGGCCGACTTCGAAGGCTGGGTCCAGGAAAGGGGCATCTACTTTGCCGAAACCCCTGTAAATGGATATCGAACGGTGCTCGGGATGCGAGATCCGGGCGAATCATTGGATATGACGGGCAGCCTCATCCACGCAACGCATGGGAAGGGCAGGTTCATCTATACGGGTCTTGTTTTCTTCAGGCAGCTGCCTGCGGGCGTGCCGGGGGCTTACCGGCTGTTCGCCAATCTTGTGTCAAATCCCAATGCCAAGCCAAATGACCGCAAATAGGAAACGAAATAGAGGATCCGGAAAGGGCGTCGTGGTCGGAGTAGCCATTGGTCTCTTGTTTGCAGTGGTCTTCAAGAAATGGGCCATTGCCGTACTCATAGGAATTGGAGTCGCATACATTTTTTATAGTCAGGACCGCAGATGAATACACAGCCGGAAGATAATCGTCCGCCTTTGTTCCCGAAATGGGGACATTGGTATGCACTGGTGGCCGCACTGCTGCTGTTACAGGTCATCCTCTACCATTTGTTCACCCGTCATTTCTCATGAATACCGTCGACTGGATCGTGTTGCTTGCCACACTGGCCGGGATCATCGGATACGGGGCATCCCGTACCAAGGCTTCCCGAAACCTGGAGGGATATTTCCTGAGCAATCGGGAATTGCCGTGGTATGTGGTGTTGCTGAGCATCATGGGTACACAGGCCAGTGCCGTGACCTTCCTTTCCGCACCCGGGCAGGCATACACTGACGGCATGCGATTCGTGCAGTATTATTTTGGGCTGCCAATAGCGATGATCATCCTTTGCATCGCATTTGTACCCATCTTCCATCGCCTGAAATTATTCACCGCCTATGAGTTCCTCGAACAGCGGTTCGACCGGAAAACCCGGCTGCTGACATCCTTCATCTTCCTGGTCTCCCGGGGATTGTCCACCGGCATCAGTGTCTATGCCCCTTCCATCATTCTTTCTTCCCTGATGGGATGGAATATCTATCTGACGAACATCGTTATGGGTGGATTGCTGATCGTCTATACAGTGAGTGGGGGCGCGAGGGCCGTCGCCTACACACAACAACTGCAGCTGGCGATTGCGCTACTGGGGATGTTTCTGGTGGGATACATGGCCGTCCATCTGTTGCCGGAAGGCGTTGGTTTTGGAGAGGCGTTGGAAATCAGCGGCCATCTGGGCAAATTGAATGTCATCACCGATGGAATGAAGCCTGACGGATTTGACTGGACCGACCGCTTCAATATGTGGAGCGGTACCATCGGAGGGCTTTTTCTTGCGCTCTCCTATTTCGGGACCGATCAAAGCCAGGTGGGTCGATACCTCACGGCCAGGTCGCTGCGCGAAAGCCGGATGGGATTGCTGCTCAACGGCATCGTCAAAGTCCCCATGCAGTTTCTGATCCTGCTCATTGGTTCTTTAATATTGGCATTCTATCAATTCCACCCCACACCGGTCTTTTTCAATGAAGTGCCCATCGAACAGATGCGTGTTACAGCGTCATCCGACTCCCTTCAGGTGCTCGAACAGCGGCACGACAGCCTGATGCAGGCTCGACAGTCCCTGGTAGCCCCTTTACCCTCGAAGTTCCAGTCAGGGGATGTCATGGGCCGCGACAGTATCCTGCAAGGATTGAAAGGGCTGCAAACTGCGGAAGAAAAACTGAGATCGGAGGTCAAGGGATTGATCAAGCATTCCGGAGTCGGTGCGGATGGCAGCGACACGAATTATATTTTCCTTCGGTTCGTCCTCGACCACATGCCGGTAGGGCTGGTCGGATTGTTGATTGCCGTGATTTTTCTCGCAGCCTGGGGAAGCATTGCAGCGGCGCTCAACTCACTGGCCTCCTCCACGATGGTCGATATCCACCGGACATTCGACCGCCGTCCGGAAAATGAGCAGCGGGAGTATCGTACTTCCATGTGGTACACATTCTTCTGGGGTGTTTTCTGCATCGCCGTGGCGGAGCTGGTCACCGGAATGGGCAGTCTCATTGAAGCAGTCAATGTCCTGGGATCGTGGTTTTATGGCGTGATGCTCGGCATCTTTGGGGTGGCATTCTATATCAGGAGAGCAGGTGGCCATGCGGTTTTCCTGGCCGCATTACTGGGAGAAGCAGTCGTGATCGGGATGTATGCAACCACAGATCTCGCCTGGTTGTGGCTGAACGTCGTAGGCACCGTGGTGGTCATGCTCACTGCCTGGATATTGAGCTTTGTATGGTCCAAAAAAGAAACCGGCGGCACTGAAGTCGGTGTTTGATTCCTCTCTCAGTTACCGCCGGTAAGGCTGTGCCCCGGGCGGGGGTCGAACCCGCACTCGCGTTGCGGCGAACAGGATTTTAAGTCCTGCGTGTCTACCGATTCCACCACCGGGGCCCCTGGCTGCTATCCGCTAAGTTAGCGCATAGGGCACTTGTTTAAACAAAAAAATCCATCGTTTTCGATGGATCCTTTGTTTGAGCGGAAGACGAGATTCGAACCCGCGACCCTCACCTTGGCAAGGTGATGCTCTACCAGCTGAGCTACTTCCGCATAATTCACATCCGAGGATGTGTTGGTAAGAACTTTTTGTTTCGTTGGGAGTGCAAAGGTAAGGCCTCGCAATCAAACCTGCAAAAAATTCAACCGAAAATTATTTGTATTTCGGGGTGTACAGGGTGCTTTCCGGTACTTCCACCTTTGGCTTTCCGGGATAGCGCATGCTGTACAGTCCATAACATCCACCGAGCACGAAAGCGGCGAATGCAAAAAGTTGAACATGAAAGAGGAAACGCGAGCTGGAAACCCAGTTACGTCCGAAATCCGTCTTGGCGGCCTGCTGTGATTGTTCCTGCGACATAATCATTTGATTGCTGCAAAAGTAAAGGGTTGTGCGCAAAAAATCACGCATCGGGGCCTACAATTTCCGAGAACTTCGATCGTCCCATCATGAAATGTTGCCAGATCAGATTTCCACGCCAAATACCTGCTGGACGACCAGTCCTGCCATGAGGCAATCTGACCTCCGCCGGTGGGTTGATCAGCCATTTCATGAAGGCGATATGTGCCTTGCTCACTGCCCAAAAATACCCCGGATTCCCTGATAGCAGATTCTTCCACGCACTGATGGCATCCAGCGCGAAACGCGCCGGCAGTTTCCAGCATTTCTCAGACAGCGGCAGGTTCTTCCAGAGCATGATGAGGTTGTTGCGGAAATTAAGGAATGTCTTTCTGGGATTACCCTGGGGCAGGGTTCCTCCACCCACGTGATACACGACAGAGGAGGGGCAGGACATGATTCTCCATCCCGAAAGTTGAATGCGCCAACAGAGATCGATCTCCTCCTGGTGGGCAAAGAAGAAAGGATCGAAGCCGCCATGCTGTAAGTAAACGTCGCGTCTGATGAACATGGCCGCGCCACTGGCCCAGAAAACTGGTCGCGGATGGTCGTACTGTCCATTGTCCGCCTCACAGATATCAAAAATCCGACCCCTGCAGAATGGATATCCAAAGGTATCGATCCATCCTCCGGCAGCACCGGCGTATTCAAACATCTCCCGATGATGCCAATCGAGGATCTTAGGCTGGCAAGCGGCTACTTTCGGGTCGGCGGACATCAGCGCTACCACAGGCTCGATCCATCCCGGAACCACTTCCACATCCGAATTCAGGAGTACGAAAATATCCGCATCCACCTGTTGAAGCGCGGTATTGTAACCACGGGCGAATCCTTCATTGGAAGGATTTTGGATGATGCGTATGTCCGGATGATTCAAGCGCAAAAATGTCAGGGAGTCATCCGTCGATGCATTGTCTGCTACAATGATCTTCAGATTGGACCATGTAGACGCCTTGACGGATGGCAGAAATCGCTCCAGATAGCTGCGACCATTGTAATTCAGGATCACGATGGCCACCAGGGGTGGGGGAGTCATATGTTCCGTGGGGTTAAAATGCATCGGGCCGACAAAAATACCTTTAAATTTATCAGATATGGAAGGAATCGGGCATGTCATCCTACAGGGTTTGCGCAGCGGAAGGGGCTGGCTTGCATTACCGGCCGTCATATTCATCATCGCCAGTGTGATTTACTCCCGGCATCTGGCCGACCGGCTGGCGGGAGAAGAGCGCCAAAAAGTGGAACAATGGGCCACCGCTCAACGTTATATCGCACAGGCAGGACCGGATCAGGATATTACTTTTGCCACGCTGGTCGTGGCCGGACAATCGTCGATTCCGGTCATAGAAACCGACGAAAATGATCGGATCACCAATCATCACAACCTCGATCAGGATCGGGTGAAAGAACATTTCCAATTCCTCACCGGCCGTTTGGATGCGTTTCGAAAAATTCATCCTCCCATCATTACTTATCTCGATGCCGGAGCCACACGGTATAATAAATACTACTATGGCGAATCGATGCTTGTCACCCAGGTGCGATATTTCCCGCTCGTCCAGCTGGTTGTGGCTGTCATCTTCCTGGTATTCATTTTCATTACACTAAAAGCCAGACATCGGGCGGCGCAGGACCGTCTGTGGGCAGGTTTGGCTAAAGAGACCGCACATCAGTTGGGGACCCCCCTTTCCGCGTTGGAGGGATGGGTGGAGATGTTGCGCATCGATCCCACAGACCCCGCACTACCTGGCGAAATGGAACAGGATATCAGACGATTGAAGCGAGTGTCTGATCGTTTCAGTAAGATCGGCAGCCCCCCGAAACTTGAGCCCGCCGATCTGATTCC
>JBEEMB010000205.1:0-5360 GCA_041167815.1 Bacteroidota bacterium
ATGAGCTCCACCCGTCCGGCGGCTTCCTCTGCTTCAGACAGTCGGTCGAGTGCGTCTGTCAACGGCTGTGCCAGTTGCATCAACCGATCCCTGAGCGACTGCTGAGCCATCCTGACGGCGGTTCTGTCGCCCAGCCGCGGATCATCGGAGACTGTGATGAAGGTCGTGTCCCGCTGGTCACCCAGACTGGCCACGATGGTGTATTTCCCGGGCATGACCATCTGCCCACCGGGTTCAGGTGCGCCGGGCTTTGGTTTTGGAGATCCGGGCATGCGGGTTCCTTTGGCTTCCATGCCCCAATATTGCCTGTTGAATCCTGACTTTGACGGCATTTGGAGCTGGCGTACCTGTCTTCCATCGGCATCCAGGATTTGTATACGGATACTATCGATTCCTTTTTTCTTACGTTCAGACGCACTGGTGTCAGTATCTGAAAACCAGGCGATGGACGCCTCTCTGGTTCGGTTTTGCGCTTCCCAAAGGCCCCAGGTGCTCCACTCGTAGCCGTCTGCATTGGCGAACTGTGCCTGCACGGCCGTTGGAGAAGGATACAACGTAAATGGCTTCAACATCTTTCCCTTCGCTTTTGCAAGGTTTCGCAGCGGACGGATATCGTCAAGCACCCAGAGTGACCGGCCGAAGGTGGCGATGACGAGGTCAGCCTCACGCTCCTGGATGGTCATATCAAACGTAGAGACCGGAGGATATCCGTGCTTCCACTGTTCGAACGTGATGCCGTTATCCAAACTCACCCAAAGGCCCTGTTCTGAACCGGCAAAAACCAGATTGGGTTCCGCCGGATCCTGTAGCACACACAAAGCGTAACCGGTCACTTTCTTTTCGTCCACGAGCCGCGTCCAGGTTTTTCCATAGTCTGTAGTCCGGAAAATGTAGGGCTTCATATCTCCCCGGCGATAATCGTTGCACACAACGAATGCCTCACCTGCCATATGCCTGGAGGCCTGGATCTGCGGGATCCATCCGCCCACGGGCATGCCTGGGATCTTACCCCGGAAATTCGTCCACGTCCTGCCGCCGTCGCGTGTGAGCTGCACATTTCCGTCATCCGTACCTACCCAGATGACCCCTTTTTCGAGGGATGACGGCGCGATGGTCAGGATGGTGCAAAAATTCTCGGCACCGGTGATATCGAGCGACAATCCGCCGTTCTTGGACTGGTCGATTTTAGCACTGTCATTCGTGGTGAGATCCGGTGAGATGGTCTCCCAGGCCGCGCCCTTGTTGCCACTGCGATGCAGGAACTGGCTTCCGAAATAAATGGTGGATTTGTCAAATGGATCCTGCGCGATCGCGGCATTCCAGTTGAATCGAAAACGAACGGAGGGCTCCTTACTCACCGGCTTGATGTACCACTGCTGTCCGGTGCGGACATTGTACCTGCCTGCCGAACCTCCCTGGCTCATGGCATAGACCCATTCCGCATCTTCCGGATCGGGCATCACATCGAATCCGTCACCGCCCCACAGGCTTTTCCAATGGTAGTTGCGGATACCGCCTTCCGACCAGATATAGGCGGGTCCACGCCAGCTGCCGTTATCCTGCATGCCGCCCATGATATTGTAGGGCATTTCATTGTCGACATTGATATGATAGAACTGACCTACGGGCAGTTTTTCGTCGAAGATCCAGTGTGCGCCGCGATCCCGGGTGATGCCGATACCGCCGTCATTTCCGTCGATGATGAAATTGCCATCCTTCGGATGGATCCAGAAGGCATGGTGATCCGGATGGATACCGCTATAGGGGATGACGGTTTTGAAATTTTTACCGCCGTCTTCGCTGACGGATATCATTTGATTGATCATCCAAAGGCGGTTCTCGTTTTGCGGATCACAGGCGATGTCCTGAAAATAGAACGGTCTGTTGGTGACCCACTGTGGGTCGCTGTTGACAAGCGTCCAGTGATACCCGCCGTCATCACTCATGTACAGGCCGTTTTTCGTCGCCTCCACCAGGGCATACACGCGGTTGGGCCGTGAGCGGCTGATGGCCAGTCCGATCCTGCCGAAATGACCATCGGGCAGGCCCTCGGTCTTACCCAGCTGTTTCCAGTTACGGCCTCCGTCGACGGTCATGTACAGTCCACTGCCGCGGCCGCCACTCATCAGGCTCCAGGGCGTGCGGTAATGCTGCCACATGGCTGCGAATATTTTGTTCGGATTGGAGGGATCCATGATCATATCGCCGATACCCGAAGAATCATTGGTGTAGAGGATGCGCTCCCAGTTTGCGCCTCCATCGGTCGTTTTGAAGACGCCGCGTTCGGGATGCGGAGCATAAGGATTACCGATGACACCGGCATACACGGTTTGCGGTTGAAGCGGATCGATGAGGATACGATGGATGTTCCTTGTTTTTTCCAGACCCATGCGTTGCCAGCTCTTGCCTGCATCCAGGGTCCGGTAGATGCCTTCACCGAGGTTGAGTGAGTTACGGGGATTCCCTTCGCCGGTTCCTACCCAGACGGTAGACGGGTTGTTTTGCTGGATGGCCAGCGAACCAATATTGAGGATGGGTTGTTCATCGAAAACGGATGTCCAGGACATGCCACCGTTTTCGGTCTTCCACACACCGCCGGATGCAGATCCCAGCCAGATGTGCCGGGGATCATCGACGACGGCATCGACGGCGGTGATACGGCCGCTCATGCCGGCAGGGCCGATGTTACGGGGCTTCATGTCGGCGAAGCGGGACAGGACCGATGGCTGTTTTTGAGCAAAACTGAAGGCGGATGACAGCAAAAGGGCTGTCATGATCAGCCCGGCAGGCTGGCGTAGGATTCGACCTATGATCATTTCTATAGAAGTTTACGGATGGAAATTAAACATTAAATAACTTGTCATTCAAATCAAACCAAAGGATATGCAAAGATTCACATTTCGTTTCCTGGGCATGACCGCCCTCGCCCTCGCATTTTCAACCACTCAGGCACAAGTTACAAAGTGGGCTGTAGACAAGGCCCATTCCAACGTGAAGTTCACCGTCACCCACATGGCCATCTCCGAAGTGGATGGCAGCTTCAAGGTTTTCGATGGCAGTCTGGAGCACACAAAGGCAGATTTCACAGACGCAAAGGTCAGTTTCACCATTGATGCAGCCTCTGTGAACACAGAGAATAGCGGACGCGATAACCACCTGAAAGGTGACGACTTTTTCAATTCAGAAAAATTTCCCTCCATCAAATTTGAGAGCACATCGATGAAGGCGCTGGGTGGCAACAAATACCAGCTTACGGGCAACATGAACGTGCGTGACGTGACCAAACCCATCACCTGGGATGTGACTTTTGGTGGTACGCAGGCTACACCTCGTGGTAAGAAGGCCGTTTTCAAAGCCAAAGCCACGATCAATCGTTTCGACTACAACCTGAAGTGGAATCGTGCCATGGAAGCCGGCGGACTTGTTGTTGGTGAAAACGTCGACGTGGTGCTGAACATCCAGATGAATGAAGTGAAGGCGGCTCAATAAACCTCCGTTCTCAATTTAAAAACGGGGCTGTCAGTAAACTGTCAGCCCCGTTTTTTTAGATAGTGTCGCTTATCCTTTCTTATACTTCTCTTCCGCCTTCTTTGCCTTTTCAAAATCGAGGATTACCCCATTGATGCAATATCTCAAACCTGTTGGTGGCGGACCGTCTTCAAATACATGTCCCAGATGCGCCTCACATCTGCCACACTGTACTTCAGTTCGGACCATGCCATGTGACCGGTCCTCGATGTAGATGATACTCTCTTTCTTTACCGGCTGGTAGAAACTGGGCCAACCGCAGCCACTATCGAACTTGGTATCACTCAGGAAGAGCGGATTACCGCAGGCGGCACAGTAATAAGTACCGACTTCATCGAATTTCTCAAACTTGCTGGTCCAAGGACGTTCGGTACCTTTTTGCCTTGCGATGTAATACATCTCTGGCGTCAGCATCTTTCGCCATTCGGCATCCGGAAGCGCCACTTTAGCGGAATCGGTTCGGGAATAGACGGCTGGTTTTTTCGATTCATCCTGCATGGGATCCTTTTTTTTCTCAGTTCGGGGTTGTGAAAAGCTGCAATTCATGCCCGTGAATGCGAACATGAGCAGGAGTGTGCATTTGATATTCATAATGAGTATAACAGTTATTGTGGGCTTGAGGTTCTGTTCATCCTGTTTTTACAGACAGTCCGGAACTGTAGAGATTGAAAATCTCGGTATATTTGAACACCGTTGCAAAGGAGCGGGACCCTACCAACATGTTCAATCTCATCCTCTTCGGCCCTCCCGGCAGTGGGAAGGGCACACAGTCTGAAAAACTTATTGCAAAGTACGGATTCAAACATCTTTCCACCGGGGATTTGCTCCGGAGTGAGATCGCGCGTCAGACACCGCTGGGCTTGGAAGCCAAAAGCCTGATGGACCAGGGCCAACTGGTGCCGGATGCGGTGGTGATCGGGATGATCAGCAGTGCGATTGAGTCCAACCCCGACGTGCCGGGCTTTCTGTTCGACGGATTTCCGCGTACCACCGCCCAGGCGGAAGCACTCGACAAATTGTTGAGTGAACACGGCTCAGAAATCGGAGTCCTGATCGCGCTGCAGGTACCTGAGGAGGAGTTGATCGGCCGGATGCTGAACAGGGCCAAGACCTCCGGCAGGAGCGATGATGCGGATGAAAACGTACAAAGAAACCGATTGGCCGTGTATCGCAGAGACACGCTGCCGGTTTCCGACCATTATGCTCAATTCGGGAAATCTTTGTCCATTGAAGGGGTTGGCGCCATCGAGGAGATTTTCGGACGGATCTGCGAGGTCATCGATGAGCGGAAGTAATCGTCTTTAACGACCTACCATACAATATTGAAGAAGCCGGGTCATCCGATGGATGGCCCGGCTTCTCATTTCGAACAAGGCTTGATCATTGGATCAAATATTGAGACCGCCGCATACGCTCAACACCTGTCCGGTGATATAGGCACTCATGTCTGAAGCGAGGAACAAGGTCGTATTGCCGATTTCTTCGGCGCTGCCAAACCGACCCAGTGGAATCTTATCCATGAAAGCCTTTGCGGCATCTCCTTCCTTCAAATAATGCGTCATATCTGTTTCGATGAAGCCAGGGGCGATGGCGTTGCATCGGATATTTCTGCTTCCCAGCTCATGGGCGACAGACTTGGTGAATCCTATGATGCCTGCCTTGCTGGCGGCATAGCTTGACTGGCCTGCGTTTCCACGGATGCCGATGATCGAGCTCATATTGATGATGGAACCCTTACGGGCCTTCATCATCGGGCGGATAACCTGCTTTGTCATATTGAAGACACTCTTCAAATTGACATCCATGACTTCATCCCACTGTTCGGGGGTCAT
>JBEEMB010000216.1:0-3632 GCA_041167815.1 Bacteroidota bacterium
GGGCTCGAAGACAACCTTTGGATGGATGAGCAACGGATAGTACCGGCCACGAATCAAAAGCTGGTCAGCAGAGTGCATGAACTCCTGGAGCTGCTTGGCAAACGTCATATGCCTTCGGCCATGTTCGGCCGGATGGGCTTTTACAACCCCAACCGATGAAAGAGTTTGCGATGCTGGGATGGCATCCGATGTATGGAGAAGTTATTCTTGAAGTGCTGAAAGAAACATTCGGAGCTGTCGAGATAGCGTTGTTCCTGAACATCGAGATCCAGAATAAGGAACCATTCAACATCCCTGCCGATATCCTGACCATCCATCCTCCGGCAGGATCAGGGTTAGCTGACAGGCCATGTTGTTTCGGAACCGCGGGCCCGTGGAACAAACAGTTGATTTTCGAAGATTTTATGAGATCACATGGCTGGCAGCCAAACGACTATCTCCGTGTCATCCATCCTTCCAGCTATGTTGCCGGCAGCGCCACCATCGAACCGGGCTGCCTGATTGAACCTATATGCACCATTAGTACGGCCGCCCATATTGGTTTCGGGACCACGATCAAGCGAGGTAGTCACATTGGCCATCATAACAGGATCGGAGCATGGTGCGATATCAACCCAGGTGTTATCCTCTCAGGGGCTTGTGTGATCGGAGATGGCACTACGCTGGGCAGCGGAACGGTGGTGCGCGATGGTGTGAACATCGGCAAAGGATGCTTCATCGGGATGGGCAGTGTTGTAACCAAGGATATACCGGATGGAATGATGGCATTCGGGAATCCCTGCAAAATTCAAAAACCCTTCCAAAAAGGACGTCTCGAGCATTTATAAGCCCTGCCCGATTCCAGGCCTGACGATCTGATAAACTTTTCTGAGATCATACTTGAGATACCGGGCCACGGAACGGCGACCTTCGCCTGCATAGCTGAGGGTGTACGCAATCCTGCGGTCGCGGTCAACCCATTCAATGAAGATGGCACTGTGGGGAATGTTCCGGTAGGAATAATTGCGGTGATAGATCCAGTCTCCGGCTTTGATCATATCCGGATCAGCATACGGACCATTCACCCCGCTTCGAAACACCGTGGTCCGATTGTCAGATTCATGTCCAGTCCGTCTGAATATTTCATTCACAAAAGTCCAACAGGAACCGCGAATGATACCGCGATCCTGATACACCATCTTCCTGCCCTCTGAAAGGACCGAACGGGCGGGATCAGCCGCTTCGGCGGCTACACGATCCAACAATTGTTGAAATGGCTCATCACTGACATTACTTTTCATTTCCTGGCTGTCGGATGAAGATGCAGGTGTAGAAACCACCTTTAATAATGAGTCCGGCTTCTCCTGAGCAGGGATGGTATCACGACTGCCGCCCTGCGCAAACAGGGACGGGACAGATGAGATCAAAAATAAATATAAGATGATCTGCTTCAGCGAGGGCTCAAATATGGGAACATAACGGTAACGTATATGCGAAGCATTGGATTTCTTAGAATAGATCATTCGTTTACCATTCGGTTTCAGGGTAAGAAACCGCAAAAATACGAAGAATGACCGCTTCAATAAAATCAACATTAAACTATAAAGTCCGTGCTATGGGCTTAAAAGCACCATCATCTTGGTGAGTCCACGGGCCTGGGCACACGAAAAGAACTTGTATTTATATAAAGACTATTATCATCGGCATCCTCCAATAGCGTGACACCTGCCCCTACCGTGACCCTGCAGCCGAGTATGATATCATTTCGTAAAATACTCCCCGTTCCGAGGAAGGAATATTCACCGATGCGAACGCCACCTCCTGTAATCACACCGGATGCAATGAAACAATGGTCTCCTATCACGGTGCCATGACCGATGATACATCCACTGCCGATGAAAACGTTTTTACCTAATGAAACAAATGGCTGGCAAATGCTTCGTTCGCCGATCTTGGTGTGCGGATAAATATCAATGTGATCCGCCACCAATGCTTCCGGACTTACATAGCTGGCAATACCATATCCCAGCTTTTCAATAATGTCAAGGCGCTCTTTTCTGAGCTGATTCTGCCTGGCAGGTCCGATGCATATGAAACAATCATACAGTGCCGGAGGAAAAGATATCAGCAGCTGACTGAAAGGGATAACCGGCAGGCCATCCAGAAATGATGCCTCAACGAATCCATCATCCACCACATGTGCAAAGATTTTTCGCCCGATGCGCTCAAATTGATAACGCATCATGCGTGCAGTGGCACCCGAACCAAAGAGGATGATCGGTTTCATATTGTGAATTGAATGCGCTGAAATTAAAATGATTCATTTTATCCCGGTTGTGTTGGATCCAGCAAGAACTCTTCAAACGGAACACCATGCAATCCCGAAGATATTCTTAGTTCCCGGTTTCGAATGGTTTCCTCATCCTTTTCCACACGCTGTTGAATGTCGAACATCGTTTCGCGATCAGGATAAGACCACATCACCACATGCCGTCCTTTTTCATCGATGAATCTGCCTAAAAAAGTAGCTCCATGACGTTCGTGAACAGGCTTCACCTTTTCAAAGAATATTTGAGTGGCTGAGGGATTGGGACCCGTCGTATCGTATATCCTCATTCTTATCACCATCTTAATTTATTCCAGATTTCTTCTTGTACAAAGGCTTTCAATTCTTCCAGCCGAAACATCACTATATCGGGTAATGAACGAATGATGGTGCACGTGGCCTCACGTCCAATGGTTTCGTCCATCATCATCGCCCACTCCATCTTGAAATTCTTCTGGCCGGTCAACAAATACATATCCATTTCATCCCCAGGTGGAGGCACCCCAAAATCGAACGCATGCACGTTATCCGGCAATGGAACTGCGCTTAGATCTGATCGAAATGGGAGGGCTAAGTCCACCGCATCTGCCAGGTCAAGATTTCGTCCACCCAGTCCGATCCCCAGCAAAGACCCATCGATCCATTGAGCCCCGGCTTCCAAAGCAGCTAAAGTGTTTTCACACGCAAGTCCAAGGTTATTATGGGCGTGGAATCCCAAAACAGTATCCCGAACGCTACGCAACACACGATATATATTGGGGATATGCTCCGGCCGAAGACTCCCCCGTGAATCAGCAATATAAGTGACGACTGCTTTATCTGGCAACAACTCAAATGCAGCAGCGATTTTCGCATCGGAGTAACAACTGATGTTCGTCAGATTATAGGTGAAGGGCATGTCCAATGATGCGCAAACCGCTGCCAATCGAGCAGCAAGCTCAGGCATCCGTAGGTCGACGGGGATACGCACAAGATCGATAAGTGATCTTCGGTTATGCAAGACCGCTAGTGAATCCTCAACGGAAGGTCGACACATCACAACCAGTCCGGCTTTTTCACGATATCGCTGAAAATCTTCTAGCACTGATGTGTCAAGAGATGCAGCCGCCGGCAAACCTGCTCGATCGTCGACATATCCGATCTCCACGAAATCTGCACCACCGGCAATGGCATATTCTGTCGCCAGATGCATTTGTGCCCGACTGAATGCCCATTCATTGAGATATCCCCCGTCTCGAAGGGTGACATCCAATAACACTGGAGTTTTAATCTGGTAAGCTTTCAAAAGAGATATATTGAGTCAATTTGATTAGAAGGTATGAAGATT
>JBEEMB010000257.1:0-5413 GCA_041167815.1 Bacteroidota bacterium
CTGAGCTATGAACTGAGGGAATATAGGGCTGCCGCCAAACTCTTGGTATCAAGTAAAGTTGATGCTACTGTAACTGAGAGAAAACAAAGAAAATAAACGTGTTGGTGCAAATGATGGTGCAGTCAGAAAAGCAAAAGGGCTACACAATGTGTAACCCTTTGATTATCAAGCTCCTCAGACTGGACTTGAACCAGTGACCCTCTGATTAACAGTCAGATGCTCTAACCAACTGAGCTACTGAGGAGTTTCTCCCCTTTCGGGGTTGCAAAAATAAGCCTTTTCCATAATTCAACAAACAGATTCACTCATTTTTTCGACAACTCACCCACACCCACCTCATACAACCCACCCATCGGCATCCGCTCCATCCGTCGGCCCGGATTCATGAACCGCAATGTCAACCGCGTCACCCGCATGTCCGGCACCTCCGCCAATAACCTCGCAGCAGGATACTGCAACAACAGACTGTCCCGCGAACCCGCCGATACAAAAACCTTCACCCTCGACCCCACCTCCGCCAACCGACGGATACCGACACTGTCCACCACCGGCACCGACCGCTGCAGATAGAAATCCAGCGACCGTACCACCCGACCGTACAAATAAAGCGAATCCGGCCGGATGCCCTGCTCCTTCAACACCACCGGCATTCGGTTGCCCGACTGATAATCCATCAACCGGGGATAAAAGTGAGCGTTCAACACCAGGTTCACCAACAGGCCGACCGAAGCCGTGAATAACACCAACCTGTCCGCAGGTAAGAGGTTAGTATGCCGTCTGATCCGAAATATCACAAACAAAAACGCACCTATGCCCAACCAGATCCAAACATTCGTCAACGGAAAACTCCAGATGATGATCACCACAAGCACCAAACCAAGGATTGACGATACCCATCCCTGCGCCTTCCATAAGCCTTTCAAAAATCCATCATGACCGTCAACCTGCAAACGCCACAACCAACCCGCAGATGATACCGCCAACAATGGAAACAATATGTTCAGATAATGTGGCAGCTTGAACCGTGCCATCGACATCACACAGAACATCACCCACACACCCGCAAAACTCAGCTGCTCACGATTGAAGAACTCGGCACCCCGGCTCGTCCATAATCCGCGAAGCCGGTCCCAAACACCCGTCACCAACACGATCGTCCAGGGAAGAAATGCCCAAAGGATGGTGTGGAAGAAAAAGCTGAATTCAGGACTCGCTACCAGATCCCTGTTGCCCGCAAAACGGTCCATACTGTGCGACCATAACAAAAATTTCACCCCCGACCGGCCATATCCACCGTTCACCAGCTTCTCCGGATGCATGTCGAATTGCAGATAATAGGCATATAAGAACGGAGAAAGACCCACGAAAAACACCAGCAAACCCACCGGCCAGCGGGCATTCAGGATGCCCGACCAGTCACGCCGGCCCAGCATGAGAAAGAACAACGCACAGCCCGCCACCAGCGGACCGATCAATCCCTTTGAACCCACCGACAAGGCCAGGAAAAAGAACCCCGCGATGAAAGGCAGCCATCGCCTCGTCTCCACCCAAACCACCAACTGCCAAACCGCCAGTGCCGTGAAGGCCGTCAACAGCGAATCCGTTCGCACATCGTGGTTGGCCAGCATGATCGCCTGTGAAGTCAAAAAGATCAACGCAGCCCAACGGCAGGCCTCGGCACTATACAGCCGCATCGCAAGCTTCCCCACCGCCCAGGCCGCCACCAGCGTCGCAAGGATCGAGAAGAAACGCATACCCGCATGACCCAACCCGAAAATCTTGTAACCCAACATCGCCGACCAATAGACGAGATGTGGCTTGTCGAGATAATCATACAGATATCCGCCCGTGTAACTCCGATTCAAGATGGTCAGCCAATCGCCCCGCTGGAACATCCCCATCGAGATCGTCCCGATCTGCGCCGCATCGAAATCCATCAATGGCGGAATCAGCCAACCGCACACGAGCACGATTCCCGCCATCACCCAAACGATCCGGTACAACTGTCTTGCTGTCATATCTTGACTAAGATTGAATGAATCCGATATGCAAGCCCTCCTCATCCAGACGGATCGGATAGGTCTTCATCCGATATCCCTCGCCGCTGACATTCCGGCCACGCTGCAACTCAAAACGATATTTGTGGAGGGGACAAACCACATTACCCAAGGCGTCAATCCAACCATCCGCCATCACACCGCTGGCATGCGGACAGAGATGAGCGAATGCAAATATCGAATCACGATGCCTGGCCAATGTCAATTTACGGCCCCCAACTTCCGCCACCATCATGCCATTCGGACGCCAGGCAAGTTCGTCGGGGTGAGCCGCCAATCGGTGCCAGACGGTGTTCGGGTCTGTCATCAGTAATAGAAATCGGTCTTGTAAGGATAGCGAACCTTGTAAAGTTCACGGACTTTATCGAGGATCGTATTTCTCAAGCCGTCGAGGTTCCTGCGCTCCGTCGCAGAGATGAACACACAGTTGCCCTGTGTCTCCTCCGACCAGCGCCCGTGCAACTCCGTCAACATCTGCTCCTTCACCTCCGGCTCGAGCCACTCATCAAAAGCCAGGGTTTCGTAACGGTCCATCTTGTTGAAAATGCAGATCACGGGCTTGTCGCTGCAACCCATTTCCGTCAACGTCTGTTGTACCACCTGCATCTGCTCCTCATACCGCGGGTGAGAGATATCAATCACATGCATCAGGATGTCACTTTCCTTCACCTCATCCAGCGTACTCTTGAAACTCTCTACCAGATGGTGCGGCAACTTTCTTATAAATCCGACCGTGTCGCTGAGCAGGAATGGCGTGTTCTCATACACGACCTTGCGCGTGGTGGTGTCAAGTGTCGCAAACAGTTTGTTCTCTGCAAGGACATCGCTCTTGGTGAGCACATTCATCAAGGTCGACTTACCTACATTGGTATAACCCACCAACGCAACACGTATCAGTTCTCCACGCTCTTTGCGCTGGGTTTGCGCCTGTTTGTCGATCTCGGCCAAACGCTTACGTAACAAGGTGATCTTTTCCCGAACGATACGACGGTCGGTTTCGATTTCCGACTCACCCGGTCCCCGCGTTCCAATGCCACCACCCAATCGTTCCAGGTGCTTCCACATGCCACGCAGCCTTGGAAGAATGTATTGATACTGCGCCAGTTCAACCTGCGCGCGCGCCTGGGCCGTCTTCGCCCTGCGTGCGAATATGTCAAGGATGAGATCGCTTCGATCGATGGTTTTGACTTTTAACTCCTTCTCCAGATTTCCGATCTGTGCACCGGTGAGCTCATCATCAAAAATCACTACACGGATATCCTTTCCAAGGATGTACTGGCGTATTTCTTCAACCTTTCCTTTTCCAACATAGGTTTTACTGTCTGGATGGGACAACTTCTGCATAAACCGTTTCACCGGTTGAGCACCGGCCGTTTCAGCCAGGAAGGTAAGTTCATCTAGGTACTCTTTCACCTGCACATCCGTTTGTCCCTTATGGACTACACCAACGAGTACAGCTGATTCTTGGTCCTGGAATATCTGTTTCTTATCTATCAAATGGAAGGGTATATAAAATGAAAAAAGCGCGTAGAAACAAAGTGATCTCGTTTCTGCGCGCCTTCAGGTATAAAGATTTTAGAGGCCGCTTAAACAGAGACCCACAGTATAAGGACGAACGGTTGGACCCTGTCCCTCCCGGAACATGCCCGTCAATGCATAGGTGCCAAACAAAGAGAAGTTACCGAAACCTACCCGCGCAGTGGCCACGGCCCGGAAGTTATTGGCAAATTTCCGGTCTTTTTCTTTGTAAGTGTATGCAACATTGCCTGCAGCATCACGGGTGACCTTAGCCTTCGCATGCAAGTCGATGGGTAAACCCATCTTCAGACCCACCGCAAATTTCAGGCTCTTGTTCATATGCTCGGGATCCTTTGCCCAGCGCAACTCCAACGGCGCTTCAAAATAGGCACTGCCAAGCTTGTAACGCTTGTACTGAGTGACACTATCCCGGCGGAACTTGATCTGCTCAGTGTTCTTCAGATCGATGGCAGTCTGCGTGAAAAACATATTGTCGGTGCCAACACCAACACCCACGCCAACACTCAACCTCGGATCACTTTTAAAGGGAAAGTCAAACAGGAAGTAAGTGTTGAAGGACCGGGAGAAACCTCCCGTCTGGATACTGTCCGGAGCACCTGACCAACCGGTGTAGCCAAACTGGAACATCAGGTGGTCTGAAGAGCGGTTCGACAAATCAGCCTTCTTCCAGTCACGCTTTCCCTGATCGGCAGGAGACTCCGTCGTCTGGGAAAATGCCGGGGTCATGAGCGTAAGCAAAAGACTGGCGGTCAGGAACTGTTTCATACGTGATTTTGAAAGGACAAATCTATCCCGCAGAGGGTTAAAGAAAGGTTAACGTTAAACAAAAACGGACAGTGGCTGCCTGAGCAGAAACTGTCCTTCCCTTACGGGCTGTTGGTGGACCCACCAGGGCTTGAACCTGGGACTCCCTGATTATGAGTCAGGTGCTCTGACCAACTGAGCTATGGGTCCGTGCAATGCGTTTGACCGTATTGCGAAATGCAAAATTACGAAAAAAAGGATATCCGCACAGTAGCAATGCTTCAGAAGGCATCTTGACCGTGCAGTGGTTCACTATCTTTATGAAATGAAGCAGAAACCATCGGCCGTCATATTCGATTTCGGGGGCGTCCTCCTTAACCTCGACCTCGATAGCACAGCCCAGGCATTCAAGAACCTGGGCATCCCTGATTTTAAAAAACTCTTTACCCTATATCATGCAAGCCCCGTATTTCTGGATCTCGAAATAGGAAAAATTGATCCGGAAACATTTGCACGGGGCATCATCCGGGAAATAGGCCACTCTGTCAGCGAACAGGAAATCCTTGACGCATGGAATACCATCCTGGGCGACTACCGACTGGAAAGTCTCGCCTTCGTGGAAAAACTGAAGGAACAGATGCCTGTCTACCTCTACAGTAATACCAATATCATACACTACGAGGTTTTTCAACAAAAAATCGCAGAAACGACCCCTTACCGGCACCTGAACGACCTGTTCAACCGCGCTTACTACTCTCATGAAATGGGTATGCGTAAACCCCATGCCGAAGGTTACCTGCACATCCTGACGCAGGAAGGCCTCAATGCAGCAGACACCTTATTCGTAGATGATAATCTGGATAACATCAATGGAGCTGAGGCCGTCGGACTGAAAACGCATCACCTGCAATCAAACGAACGCATCGAAACCGCTTTGAACTGGCTGTTGGATTGATGTCATCTCTTTTTGGAAACGCCTTATCAAAAGGTAAAACAGCCAGATCCTTCGGAGGCCTCCGAGGGACCTTGTATTCCCCCGCACACAGCATCATTTCACCTCCTCAAAATCAAGG
>JBEEMB010000288.1:0-5920 GCA_041167815.1 Bacteroidota bacterium
AGCTTGATTTAACATTTGCAAGTCAATGAAAATCATTGACTTGCAAATGTTAAATCAAGCTCTGTCCTGATCCTCCGAACAATGTTGCAATCAGCTGGCCTTGGCGGTGGTCTCCTGTTCCTGAAGATTCCGGAAATCCACAGCCACGAGTTTGGAAACGCCTGCTTCCTGCATGGTAACCCCATAGATGATATCCACGGTGGACATGGTTGTCTTATTATGGGTAACGATGATAAATTGTGATTCTTTGCTGAACTGCCGGATCATCTTTGTGAATTTGCCGACGTTGGCATCATCCAGAGGAGCGTCAACTTCATCAAGGATACAGAATGGTGCCGGCTTGATCAGATAGATGGCGAAAAGTAATGCGGTGGCCGTGAGTGTCTTCTCTCCTCCGCTGAGCTGTGTGATGGAGGTTGGACGTTTACCCTTCGGCTTGGCTACGATATCGATGCCCGTCTCCGCAAGGTTTTCGGGATTCTCCAACACCATATCCGCCGTATCCTCTTCCGTGAAGAGGGCCTTGAAGACTTTCTGGAAATTCTCCCGTACCTGATTGAAGGTATCCAGGAATTTCTGGTTGGCCGTAGCCTCCACCTCCTGAATGGTCTGCATCAGGGTGTCTTTCGCAGACATCAGGTCGTTCTTTTGTTCGACGATGAAGTCATAGCGTTTTTTCATCTCCGTGAAGGCCTCGATGGCCGTGGGATTGACTTCTCCCATATTTTCCAGGCGCTTTTTCATCCGTTCGCAGGCCGCCTGAAGGTCTTCAACGGAATCCTGTGTGGTCCTGGGTTCATCCATGATCTGCTCCAGTTGCACCTTGAATTCAACACTCAGCCGCTCCTTGATTCCTGCCAGCTGAAGCCTCAGTTCGTTGACGCGATCTTTGATCAGATTGAGTACTTCATCCACCTGCTCCTTTTCACGGATCTTCTGGCGAAGCTCGCCCTCCTTGGTAGACAAAGCATTGCGCATGTTATAATATGCCTGATCCACTGCATTGAGCTGGCGTTCGTCCTCTTCCTTTTGAACGAACATCTCCAATAAAGTGGCCTCCAACGCGCGCAGGGTTTCCGCCGTGGTTTGCATTTGTGCGGCGGCATCTTCAAGCTGACGGCTGCTGTTATCTATCTGGGAGCGCAGATCGGTGACCTGCTTCATCTTAAATTCCAGCTCCTGCTTGAGCGCATTGCGGCGTGCCTGTTGACGGGTGAACTGCAGATTGAGCTCGTTGTAAGCGGCATTCGCAAAATTATACTCCTGCTCCGCATTGGCATATTCCTCCTCTACCGTACGCAGACGATCCTGCAGGATATCAAGCTGCTCGTTGAAAGATTCCAGGGATGCCCGGGCGCCTGAGATACTGTCTTGGCTGTCTGCCAGCTGGTTTTCCAGATCTGAAATTCGCTGTAGCGCCATGGCTCCAGACTGCTGAAGTGTCTCGATCTTGTTTTGCAGGGCGAAGACCTTGTTCGCACAATCGCTGATCTGGTCCTGCGTCTGACGAATTTCACGGTCCCTGAGTTGTTGATTGAAACCGATCACTTCGTCGTGACGTTGCTGAATCTCCTGTTTCAGGTCGCCTACCGTACGTTCCTGCGCCTCAATTTGCTCTACCAGCTTTTCCAGATTTTTGGCCCGGCCGATTTTTTTGCCTTCAAACAAACCAACACTGCCGCCGGACAATGCATAATGACCCTTCACGAATCGGCCGGTCTTTTCCAGCACTACCCAATCAGAAATACCCGCGTCGAGGGCTTCTTCCGTTTCTGCAATGACAACACCACCCAGGAGATGATGAACGAGATGGTTGTAGACAGGATCGAATTCAACGACATCAAGTGCCGGAATACAAGCAGCCGGGGTTTCTCCTTTGGATCCTGATATTTTGATACCGGCGAGTTGATCCAGCAGGAAAAAATTTGCCTTCCCCTTTTTATTGGCATCCAGCAATCGGACGGCCTGCATCCCTTCCGCCAGGTTGTTGACGACGTAATAATTCAGATAAGGTTCCAGCACATTTTCCAATGCAGCCCTGTATTCTTCTTTGACATATATGATGTCCGAAAGAATGGGCGCTGTGTGGTTCCACCCCTGGTTTTTGTGTAGAAATTTGACACTTTCGGGATAACCCTCCATCGAATCAATGAGACTTTTGAGCAGGTTATGCTCATTCATCTTGGCGTCAAGTACCCGATTCTCCTGTGCCAGACGTGCACGGAGCTGTTCCAGTATGGCCTGCGTGTCGAAAATTTGCTGTTTGGCAGTATCATGTTGCTCCTGGAGCAGTCGAAGGTGATCACGGCGTTCTTCAAGTTCTGCTTCCTTATCGGTGCGCTCCCGCTCCACATCCGCCTGCTGAAGCCGGCGCTGGTCCTGCTCATTCGCCAACTGCTGGATAGCGCGTTGGATGTTTTGGATGGAGGCATCGCCAACGGCCACCTGCTTCTCTGACTCAAACTGCTGACGCTGAAGAGCGAGGTTGTCGCGGCGGATGATGTCAATGGACGCACGTTGCGCATCAAAGAGACGGCGCTTCTCCTCCACTTCAGCCTTTCCGTCTTCCACACGTGCACCAAAATCTTCTGATTTATCTTCCTCCTCCTGTAGTTGTTGCTCTGTAAACGCTATGCTTTCTTCGATGCCGTTGAGCTGAACGGAGGCCTTTGTCAGGAAATCCTGCAGAGAACGCTCCCGCTCTCCGAGATACTGCAGGCGTTGGGCTGCCAG
The DNA here is from genome assembly GCA_041167815.1 of Bacteroidota bacterium. GTDB lineage: Bacteria > Bacteroidota > Bacteroidia > Chitinophagales > Chitinophagaceae > Pollutibacter. The sequence goes on from JBEEMB010000288.1 coordinate 2,734, forward strand.
GTTCTTCTCGCTTTCCTTGTTGCGGATATCGCCGACCAGTTCGTTGAAGGTCAACTGAAGAGATTGCAGCACCCTTTCCTGCTGAACAAGCGTCAGCTTCTCCTGTTCCATAGCCGCCTCCTCCGTAGTGATGACGGTTTCCAGGGCAAGTTTCCGATCAGATTCCGTGGTTTGCTGCTCGGTCAATTCCTTGTAGGTATCATTGAAACCCTCCAGTGCGGCTTTGGCATATTCGACGCTGGTAGTGCGGTACTCCTTTTTGACTTCGTAGTATCTTTCCGCCTTACGAGCCTGACTTTCGAGCGACTTGAGCTGGTTGTTGATCTCATAGATGAGATCTTCAATCCTGGCCAGGTCCTGCTCCGTAGCATCCAATTTCAGTCGGGCTTCCTTCTTCCTTGTCTTGTATATGGAGATGCCGGCAGCCTGCTCCAGCATCTTGCGACGGGAATTATCTTTATCCTTGATGATGTCATCCACCATCCCCAATTCGATGATGGCATAGCTGTCGGTACTCACACCTGTGTCGAGAAAGAGGTTGTGGATATCCTTCAGACGGCACTGCACATCATTGAGCCGGTATTCACTTTCCCCGCTTTTGTAGAACTTGCGGGTGACGGTTACGGTATTGAATTCCGTAGGCAGCAGGTTGCGGGTATTCTCGAATGTGAGGCTTACTTCTGCAAGTCCGCTGGCACTCCTCGATCTGGAACCATTGAACACCAAACTCTCGAGGTTCTCACTTCGGAGGTTGCTGATCTTATGTTCGCCGATCACCCAGCGAATAGAATCGACGATGTTACTTTTGCCACAGCCGTTCGGCCCAATGATGCCGGTGATCCCTTCATCGAAGTTTATGACGGTTTTGTCGGCAAAACTCTTGAATCCCTTGATTTCCAAACTCTTTAATCGCACGTTTCAACAGGTTTTTGGATGACACCGAATATTATCGGGGCGTCGAAAATAAGCCGTGGAGATGAAGAATGCCCCGCCGTTATTCACGACTTATACACAAACCCATAACAAGCTGATTTATAATATTTTAAATTGACATAATTAAAGTCGTTCACATTCATTTTACGTCAATTTTGATGGCAGTTGATGATTGGACGCATTGTGCCAACAACTTTTCAATCAACCTGAGCTGGTATGGGGAAGCAGAAAAACCCAACGTCAACATTTCGCGAAACTGACTTAACTTGTAAACGGCACGCTGGAATAAGGCATGAGACGAAAACCGTTATCAATCGCAAATGCAAGACAATCAATCATCACAGCGACACATCTGAAAATCTTAACGAGATAAATCTCGCATTAATATGTATTTCAATTAATTATGAAAAAAATCAAATGGGGCATTCTAGCCTGCGGACGTATCGCCGGAAAATTTGCGAATGATCTCAAACTGCTGGAGGATGCAGATCTCTGGGCGGTGGGCTCCAGAAGCCTCGATAAGGCAACGGCTTTCGCGGCAGCGCACGGATTCAGACATGCCTATGGCAGTTACGAAGCGCTGGTCAACGATCCTGATGTGGATGTGATCTACATTGCAAGCCCGCACGCGCAGCATCATGAACACACCCTGCTCTGCATCACCCACGGAAAACCGGTCCTCTGCGAAAAGGCCTTCGCCATCAACAGCAGGCAGGCCCACGAAATGATAGACGCGGCAAGAGCCTCGGGAGTGTTTCTGATGGAAGCCCTCTGGAGCCGGTTCCTGCCCCATTATCAGGAAACCATGCGGATGGTAAAAGACGGACAACTCGGCAAGATTGGGAGCGTCCTGGCGAACTTCGGATTCATCCCCGAGCCCCCCGTCCCGGACCGGCTGTTCAACCCTGACCTGGGCGGAGGAACCTTGCTGGACATAGGTATTTACAATGTGTTCATGGCGATTTCCGTACTGGGAAGACCCGACGAGGTCATCGCCCAAATGACACCCGCCACTACGGGCATTGATCAACAGTGCGCTGTCACCTTCCGTTACCAAAACGGTGCCTTGGCCCAGTTGTTCTCCAGCTTCGAAGCCAACCTCCCCATTGAAGCCGAGATCAGCGGTCCGCTGGGCAGAATACGGCTGACCACCCGTTTCTATGAGCCCACTGCACGCATTGAATGGTACCCTGGAAGGGTGGACACCAGAACTGAGATTCCGGTGGAAAAACAACCCGGCTGGGGCTATCAGCACCAGGCAAGGCATGTACAGGAATGTCTTCGCCAGGGCTTGACTGAAAGCCCGGTCTGGAGCCACCAGGATACGCTGTTGTTGATGGAAACCATGGACAGGATCCGACAGGCTGCAGGCATCTCCTACCCTGCGGATCATGATGCCTGATATCTGATGCCTTTATAAAGTTGAGCAGCTGGATCGGTAGGTAAAGCTTTATTTTGACTTCCAAATAAATCATGACGATGACACCCAGGGTGAAAATTTGCTGCATCAGTTCTCAGGAAGAGGCTAAAATGGCCATTTCGGCCGGTGCCTCAGCACTGGGACTGGTTGGAAACATGCCCAGCGGCCCCGGCATCATCACAGATGAACTCATCAGGGATATTGCCCGGAGTATTCCACCAGGCGTTACATCCTTTCTGCTCACCAGCGAAACAACACCGGAAGGTATTATCAGACACCATGGCCTGACACATACCCATACCATCCAATTGGTGGATGATATCGCAGATGAATCCTATGGATTGCTGAGAAAGTCCATGCCATCCATTCGCCTGGTGCAGGTAATACACGTCAGAAGTATGGCATCTATTGACGAGGCACTTCGCAAAGCTGAACATGTGGATGCACTGCTGCTCGACAGCGGCAATCCTGATTTGCCTGTCCGAGAACTCGGTGGCACCGGGAGAATCCATGATTGGGATGTGAGTGCAAGCATCGTAGCCCAATCAAAAGTCCCAGTATATCTGGCAGGCGGACTCCATGCCGGAAACATCAAAGACGCCATTGAACGTGTGCAACCATTCGGCATTGATCTTTGCAGCGGAGTAAGGACTGATAAAAAACTTGACCCAAGAAAGCTTGATCGTTTTTTTGAAGCGATAAACAAATGATTACCAATGAATTTAAAGCCATCATATCCTATACCACTTGAGGATGTATCTATTCGGCCCATCACCCCTGAAGACAATGCTGAAATTGCTCGGATCATCCGTGCAACGCTGACAGAATTTGGCG
>JBEEMB010000289.1:0-4451 GCA_041167815.1 Bacteroidota bacterium
TACGCACTTAAACTTGGCAGCGACTGTCCCTTTTTTATTTCTAACCGTCCTGCTTTTGCTTCCGGACGAGGGGAAGTATTTACAACTTCAACCCTGGATTTGTCTGCCTATGCCTTATTACTGGTGCATCCGGGAATACACGTAAGCACAGCGGTAGCTTTTTCAGGTGTACAGCCGGCTATCCCGCAGTTATCGATTGCGGAAATCGTATCCTCGGATATAACTTCTTGGAAGGGCCGTCTGGTCAACGATTTCGAAAAGACGGTTTTCCCCGTTTTCCCTGCTATTCAATCGTTGCGGGATCGATTATATGATGCCGGAGCTTTGTATGCAGCCATGACCGGCAGTGGATCCTCCGTTTTTGGCATATTTCCTCAGGGTGCTTTGCCCGAGATTGAGTTTCCAGCGGGCCACACGGTTTTTCTTCAGGAAAGCCTCACGCCTGTTATCTGATTTTTTTGTATTTTCGGACAAATGCACTTGACAGGCACATACGATTCTTCTTTTCTCCATGGAAATCTCGACCTCCTCAATCATTAGTTGAGCTGTACTGGATTGTCTCTTCCCTGATTTCTTTTCATTTCTCGCCCTGTCAACTTTAACACATGTCTACAGAAACCTTGCATGTGTCCGAAAGGACACAACTTTATATTGATTTAGAGTCAGCTCACGGTGCACATAATTATCATCCTCTTCCGGTTGTATTATCCAAAGGAAGCGGAGTGTTTGTATGGGATGTTGATGGCCGCCGTTATTTTGATTTTCTGAGTGGATATTCTGCTGTAAATCAAGGGCATTGTCATCCGAGGATTGTGGAATCAATGATTCGACAAGCCGGTGAGTTGACCTTGACTTCACGGGCATTTCATAGCGATAAACTTGGATTATACGAGTCTTACATTACCAGGATGTTTGGCTATGACAAGGTATTGCCGATGAATACCGGTGTGGAGGCAGTAGAAACGGCATTGAAACTGGCGCGTAGGTGGGGCTATGCAGTCAAAGGCATTCCTGACGGCCAGGCAAAGATCATCGTATGTGCCGGTAATTTTCACGGACGAACCAGTTCTGTTATTTCATTCAGTACCGATCCATCTTCATACGGTGGTTTTGGTCCGTATATGCCCGGATTTGTGATCGTACCGTACAATGATCTTCCTGCATTGTCAAATGCATTGAAGGATCCCCATGTAGCCGGCTTCATGGTTGAACCGATCCAGGGAGAAGCGGGTGTTGTAGTTCCAGACCATGGATATTTGAGCACTGCTGCGGCCATGTGTCTTGATGCACGGGTACTTTTCATGGCTGATGAGATACAAACCGGACTCTGCCGAACCGGCCGCATGCTTTGTTGTGATCATGAAAATGTTCGTCCGGATATAGTCATCCTGGGCAAGGCGTTGAGTGGAGGCACCATGCCCGTCAGTGCCGTATTGGCAGATGATGAGATCATGTTAACCATCCACCCGGGTGAGCATGGGTCGACCTATGGAGGAAACCCGTTAGCATGCGCGATTGCCATCACCGCACTACAGGTGTTGGAAGAGGAACAACTGGCGGAAAGAGCCGAGCACCTGGGGAGATTATTTCGAAATGGAATAGCGGGACTCGGTTCGGCCCATATCAAGCTGGTGCGTGGGAAGGGATTGCTTAATGCGGCGGTAGTTGACCACCCGGATCCTGAGGCAGCGTGGAAACTCTGTATCCGGCTTATGGAAGAAGGGTTACTTGCTAAACCCACACATGGCGATAAGATCCGATTCGCACCACCACTCTGCATCACGGAAGAGCAGGTGGCTGAATGTGTAGACATCATAGGAAAATCACTTCATTGCCTTGATTAGCGTGAGATGCTCGCAGCTCGGATAATGCTGACCTCTTTTACGTACCTTTGCAGCCCAATTTTAGCGCGATGAGTGAAGAAAAATCCTTGAATTTTCTGGAAGAAATCGTGGCGGATGACCTTCAATCCGGCCGATCCAAGTCGATACATACCCGTTTTCCTCCGGAGCCGAACGGATATCTGCATATTGGGCATGCGAAGAGCATTTGCCTCAACTTTGGTTTGGCAGACGAACATGGAGGCCAGACCAATTTGAGATTCGATGATACCAATCCTGTTACAGAGGATACTGAGTATGTGGAATCTATCAAGGCGGATGTACGTTGGCTTGGATTTGACTGGGAGCATGAATGTTACGCATCAGACTACTTCCCGCAACTTTATCATTTCGCCTGCGAGCTCATAAAAAAAGGGCTCGCCTACGTGGATGATTCCAGTGCTGAAGAGATTGCTTCGGGCAAGGGTACACCCACCGTCCCAGGCCAGGAGAGCCCATTCCGCAACCGGACAGTCGCCGAGAATCTGGAACTTTTTGAAGCCATGAAATCCGGCGCCTTTAAAGATGGAGAGAAGGTATTGCGTGCAAAAATAGACATGGCATCATCCAACATGCACATGCGGGATCCGATCATGTATCGCATTCGCCATGCGCATCATCATCGGACAGGCGACACCTGGTGCATTTATCCCATGTATGATTTCGCACATGGTCAGTCGGATGCATTGGAAGGCATTACGCACTCTGTGTGCACCCTGGAATTTGAGGTTCACCGACCTTTGTACAACTGGTATATATCGCAACTGGGCATATTCCAATCGCGCCAGTTTGAGTTTGCACGCCTGAATATGACCTACACGGTCATGAGCAAGCGAAAGCTTCTTCAATTGGTGCAGGAGGGTTTCGTAGATGGATGGGATGATCCAAGGATGCCCACGATTTCAGGTATGCGCCGTAGGGGTTACACACCGCTTTCCATCAGAAATTTCTGCGACAGGATCGGGGTACAACGACGGGAAAATATCATTGATGTCGGGTTGCTGGAGTTTTGTGTTCGTGAAGATCTCAACAGAATAGCCCTGCGGCGTATGGTGGTACTTGATCCATTGAAAATGGTCATTACCAATTATCCGGTAGGACAAACAGACCTAATGGATGCAGAAAACAATCCCGAAGCCCCTGATCAGGGAGGCACTCGTGCACTTCCCTTCTCCGGAGAACTATGGATTGAGCGGGAAGATTTCATGGAAGTACCCGCAAAAAAATGGTTCCGACTGGCACCAGGGTCGATGGTTCGATTGAAGAATGCATACATCGTTCGTTGCGACGACTTCATCAAGAACGAAGAGGGTGTTGTGACTGAAATCAGATGTACGTATTTCCCGGAAAGCCGCAGCGGTCGGGACACTTCGGGCATCAATGTGAAAGGCACGATACATTGGGTATCCGCATCCACGGCAATCAAAGCCGAAGTGAGACTTTACGACCGGCTTTTCAATGTGGAGGATACCTCGGCTGACGGAGATTTCAAGCAGTTCCTGAATCCTAATTCCTTGGAGATCATCAGCGAAGCGATCATGGAGCCCTCGATGGCAGAGGCTGTACCCGGTGACCGTTTTCAGTTTATCCGAAAAGGTTACTTTTCATTGGATGAAAAACTATCAACTGAAGGTCGTCCGGTGTTCAACCGAACAGTAACATTGAAAGACGGATGGGCGAAAGAATCGAAAAAAGGATAAGAAAGAGGGGTCAGTTTGACCCCTCTTTCTTATGTACCCGTTTGGCACTACGGTAAGGGAGGAACGATGCTATAAAAATCAATGACACTGATAACAGCATCAGATATAAACCTGATTCTTTTTCCGGGACATAACCGAGATATGCAGAACCGAATTTCAGGAACCTGCTGAATGCGTAAGCCATGTTAAGACTGGCGACCAACATGCCTGCGAACTTCATCCACATTACTGGAGTGAAATTCGTTATGACAGAAATCGCAGCCAATGGTAACAACAGTCGTGCAGGCCTTCCGTAAATGTTGTTTTCCGTAAAATATCCCGTGAAATATTTACCAAGGTCGGCATGATAGGTCCATGGAAGGGAACAGGACCATACCAACAGGATCAAACCTAACAACCCCAGCCATTTAGAATAGCGTGCCATGATGGTATGAATGAAAAGAGCGAAGGTTCATTCCTTCGCTCTTGAGGTACCGAGCAGATTCGAACTGCTGTAGGAGGTTTTGCAGACCTCTGCCTAGCCACTCGGCCACGGTACCGAAACAAGGCTTTTGGCTAATGAATAGATTAAGTCATTCGCTCGAAGCCTTTGCAAAAGTAGTAGTTTTGCGCTAATTCCATCTATCTCACCTAAGGATATTCGCTAAAATCGGAAACCTTTTTTCATGGCACACGCTCAGATGTCCACTCCGATAGCTGCTTCTGAATTGATCATCAACGACCGGGGCGCTGTTTATCATTTAGATCTCAGACCCGAAGAACTGGCGGATACCGTGATTACGGTAGGTGATCCAGACAGGGTGGAGCGGGTTAGCAGGCATTTCGATGATATTGAATTCCGGAGCCGCCACCGGGAGTTCGTCACACATAC
>JBEEMB010000330.1:0-3713 GCA_041167815.1 Bacteroidota bacterium
TGGTAGAACGCGGTTTCTCAGAAGAGACCATGCGTACCTTTCAGCTGGGTTACTGTCCTGACGATCGCGATGCTTTTTCCCGCGCAGCCATTAATGCGCAGTTCAACCCCGAACTGCTGCAAAAAAGCGGACTGTCGGTCATTCGGGATGAGCGCCCCCTCGACAATTACCGGGGACGCATCATATTTCCAATCCATAACCAAAGCGGGAAGGTTATAGGATTTGGTGCGCGCATCATCGCGAAAAATGACCGTGCTCCAAAATATATAAACACCCCGGAGAACGATCTATACGTGAAAAGCAGGATCCTGTACGGATCCTATTTCGCACGACATGCCATCGACAAACAGGATGAATGTCTACTTGTTGAAGGTTATACAGATGTGATCTCACTTTTTCAGGCAGGTGTTGAGAACGTTGTAGCATCCGGAGGTACTTCCCTGACCATTGATCAGCTGAGGCTTATCAAGAAATACACCTCCAACCTGACCATCATTTATGATGGTGATAAGGCTGGAATCAAGGCCGCGCTCCGGGGTATCGACCTGGCGTTGGAAGAAGGTTTGAATGTCAAGCTGGTACTGGTACCAGATGGAGAAGATCCTGACAGCTATGTCCGCAAAGCCGGTGGCGAAGCCTTCCGAAACTATATCCGCGACAATCGAAAAGACGTCATCCTCTTCCAGCTGGAGGTCTCCATGCAAGATGTTGGGGATGACAGCCAAAAGAAAGCGGCACTCGTCAATCAGATAGCTGAATCCATATCCCATCTGAACAAGGCGGAAGACTTCACTAGACAGCAGGATTATATCCAACGGTCGGCTGCACTGCTCAGGATTGATGAACAGGGCCTTACGAACCTCGTCAATAAATTCATCAGGGATCGACAACAAAAAGAAGTCAGAAAAGGTCCAAGGGATGTTTCAGAGACAGAAGGAATTGGCCCCGATGACAATGCTGCCCCGCCTCCAGAACCCCTTCCAAATTTTCTTCAAGGTGATGAAGCCCATGAAAGAAGCGTAGTCCGCTCACTCCTTGAATTTGGCATGAAGCCATGGGACGATGACATGACAGTAGCCGAATTCATGATCAAAGAGATCGATGATAACGGACTTGCTGAGATGATCGACAACAAGGATCTCGTTAAACTCATCCAGGCTTACCGTTCAGAATATGAACATGGTAACGAACCTAATGCCAGACAATTTCTATATCACCAGGATCAGGTGTTGAGTCAACTGACCGTCAGTATCATGGATACCACCCATGAAATTTCTCCACGTTGGAAAGAACTCCTCGATGCAGCCCCTCCTTCCCGGGACGACTTGTATAAACCCGAGGTCGAATCATGTATGAATTACCTGAAAATCAGGAAGATAAGAAGGTTGATTCAAGAAAACCAAAAGGACCTCGAAAAGGCATCTTCAGATGAGGAAACGCTTCTGTTGTTAAATACGCATCAACATCTGAAGCAAATGGAAATAGACATCACCCGAGCAAGAGGAACAGTCATTTTCAAGTGATTTGGCCAACGCAAGTTGTTCAAACATATAAAAGCGAAATGATTAAACCTCTAATTCAAGCTCAACTTTATAACTCATTCTTTTGGACCATTGACCAGAAAATGATGAATCCTGACAGCATGGCCCTTGCTGCGATCATCCTGCTCTCCGGAAATTTTTAATCGGAGTGTATGCGGACCGTTCTTGAGCTCATCTTCAAGTATTACGTACCAAGGCAGATGCAACGACTGACTCCATTTTGTGTGCAACTGTTTCGTACCCCGAATACGACCATCAATCTCATATTCTACTACACCTGCATCAGGTCCTGAAGTGATGCAGAGGCCCACGGCCTTTCCGTTGAACCGAAATGTCAATTCACTGCCGGGAGCAGTACCCTCCAGGACGGGGACAGATACGTAGCGTTTTCTGGTACCTGCACCGTCGGATGGGCGCCATGAATCCACTATTTTGAACCCTTTCAGATCCGTGGCATCCAACAAACTTGCATATCGACCCATGGAATAACTGGCCGGGTCTATAACTTTCGGTAATCGATGGGGACGAGGCTGTTTATGCTCCGCCTCATCGAACGCGGCAGACATAAAGGACCGAATAGTACGGGCATATACACCATGACCGAACGGGGATGGATGCAGATCCTTGAAGTCCTCCTTCCAGGTGAATTCCCCAGCCTTTATTCGTTCATACACTTCCCTGGCCAAATGAATGGTATTGGTACGATAATGTTCTGCCACCCTTTCATGCTGACGGATGACCTCAGGTACGACCCCATTTCCGTAATCAACCAATTTATCCGGATCAACGCAGTGCATCATCACTATGTCCATCAACGGGTTAGCGGAAAGAGCATGACGGATGATACCTTCCATCCCCCTCAATTGGTATTTGCCGGAAAAACCATTGGTCGGATCATTCACGGCAGCTTCTTCGAACAACAGGTCAACAGGACCTTTGGAAAGTACATCCTCACTGAATCTGAAAGCGCCAGGGGTACTACCCGTAGAACTAATGCCAGCATTGATGAATTCAAAAGATGTGTTGGGAAAACGAGATGTCAGATAATGACAAACGCTGTCCCTCCAACCACCAGCCTCCGTGATGGATCCTCCCATGAACGCTACCCTCCCCCTTCCCGAATGCTTAAAAACATGGTAAGCATTCGTCAGGCCGGATCGATTCACATGAAAATCCGGGCAAGGAAGCAGTTGTGCATATAACTTAAAAGCCGGTAACAACAGGAAAATGAGGACGGAGAACGATGTATGATGATGTCGCATGATCAGGTGCAGATAGGATGAATAATGCGAATAAAGATGATGATGAATTAAATGTCTTCCCTTTGTACACTTGGGATTTCCAGGATGAGGTCCTCCCCATAACAACCTGCCGGTGTTTGATATCCGACTTTAAATGAACCTTGCATCACTTTTTGGGCGATGATCAAGCTGGATATAGCTGTCAATGTATAACCTTCCGGGCCATTTAATCGGGCGGAAACCTTCTTCCCTTGGGCATTTGTCGCCTCTCCCCAAACCAATGACCTTGACTTTGCCCTTCTGTTATCGTCAGGACCGGCCGGTCGGGATTTGATTTTTCGGATGGCACTTGATTTCACAATCGGCAATCGTAAAAACCAATTGAAGAATCTCTGGAATTTCAGGATTCTAAAGGTTTTCGGCGGCACGGCAGTATACGTTTCAATATTGGGGATTCCAGTTGTGGTGAAGGCCGTAGATACATCCCCCCAGGGAATCGTCATGGTAAAAAGTCGCTTGACCCCGAAATCCACCCACATTCCCTTTTTCCCGACTGGCACTGAAACAATCTCACCATTGACGCGGGCTGCACCTGATTCTCCTGCTCCTTCTGCCATGGTAATGGCGGTACCTTGACTCACCCCTCCTCCAATAGAACCAAAAGCGAGTTTGAGATGTGTGGCATCGGGAAGTTTGTTTTTGAGGTAAAGGGCGATGCAATCTGTAGGTACAACATCAAAGCCAACCCCGGACATGATCATGATGCCTGCCTTTTTTGCCTGAGCATCCATGGATTTCGCCAATTCGAAAACGGCAATCTCACCCGTAATATCGAGGTAATGAGTACCTGTCTGCAAACAGGCCTCCATCATCTGGCGGGCAGTATGGCTGAAAGGTCCAGCCGCATGCAGCACCACATCCATATCCATCA
>JBEEMB010000188.1:0-4739 GCA_041167815.1 Bacteroidota bacterium
AAGAATATCCTCCTGCCCATCATGTGGATGATGATGAATCCACGGTTCACCTGTGCTTCCGGAAGTTTATCCGTGACAAAAGCGCGGAACGGTTCCATGGCTACATTCCCGAACACATCAAGCACCCATAACAAGCCGGCCGCCATCCATAGTTCGCTGCTGGATGGCATGAAAAGGAGTGCTATGGAGCTTATGATGGCCCCTATCATAAAATATGGCCTTCGCCTTCCCCACCGGTGATGCCATGTGCGATCGCTCATGTAGCCGATCACTGGTTGTACAAGCAAACCTGTCAAGGGAGCTGCCAGAAACAACAACGGTACCTCATCAGGGTTTGCCCCCAGGTTTTCGTAGATCCGTCCCATGTTTGCCCGCTGCAGATCCCATCCGAACTGAATGCCGAAGAAGCCGACACTCATATTGATGATCTGCTGCAGGCTCAGGCTGGGTTTATCAGATTCTTTTCCGCTTTGATGACTGAGTTGTTGACCCATGGCAATCGCTTTGGCACTATGTTAAAAATACACAATACAAAAAAGACACACTTTAGATAAGCTACATATAATGTTGCTTGTGAGGTATTTACATTAAATCACAAAGCCGTCTGGCAGGATGGCGCCTTTTTTCACGACGATGATGCCGTCTTTGACAGCGTAGAGAGAATGATCTGCATTGGGCAGGTGGTGCCCGCCGTTGATTCGGACGTCATTACCAATCCGGCAGTTTTTATCGATGATGGCGTTTCTGATATAGCACCGTTCACCGATGCCGAGTTTGGGTATGCCTTTACGTACGGCATTGTTCATGTCATCCAGGGTTTCATAGAAGTCTGTACCCATTATATATGAACTGACGATGGTGGTACCTGTACCGACGCGGGTCCTGATACCCAATACAGAATGCTCTACTCTGGATGCATTGATTATGCAACCTTCGGCAATGATGGTTTTTTCGAGCGTTGTGCCACTGATCTTGGCGGGGGGCAGCATACGCGGGCGTGTGTAGACTGCATTATCGTTATCAAAAAGATTGAACGGGGGAATATCCTGTGTCAATGCCAGATTGGCTTCAAAGAACGAATATATGTTTCCGATATCCGTCCAGTAACCGTCGTATTGATAGCTCAATACCTTATAGCGTTCAATTGAATAAGGGATGATTTCCTTTCCAAAATCAGTTGCGTCTTTTCTGACATCCTGGAGGAGATCGAACAGTACGCGTCTACTGAAGATGTAGATACCCATACTCGCGAGATAAATCCTCCCCTGTTCGCGCATTTCATCGCCCGTATCGCTTACCCATTCGCCCAGGGTATCTTTTGCCGGTTTTTCTACGAAAGATGTGATGATGTCTCCATCACTTTTCTTCATGATTCCAAATTCCGGGGCTTCCCTGTCTCCTACCGGGATGGTTGCGATGGAGATGTCGGCTCCTTCCTTGATGTGTCGTTCTACCATCTGTTCGAAGTCCATTTGATAGAGCTGGTCTCCGGAAAGAATGAGCACATAATCAAAGCTTTGTTGCTGAACGTGTCGTAGAGACTGGCGAACTGCATCGGCTGTACCCTGGAACCAGGTTGGGTTATCGGGTGTTTGTTCTGCCGCGATGATGTCTACGAATGCTGAACTGAAGGCACTGAAGTGATAGGTGTTTTTGATGTGTTTGTTCAGTGATGCCGAGTTGAACTGTGTCAGTACATAAATCCTTCCAATGTTGGAGTTCAGGCAGTTGGAAATGGGAATATCTACCAGCCGATACTTTCCGGCGATGGGGACAGCCGGCTTACTGCGGGTGGATGTAAGCGGTGAGAGTCTGGATCCTGCGCCTCCTCCCAGGATGATGGCCACGATATCTTTCTTCATATTCTGCTGTTTGTTCTTTTATTTCAGTGTTTTATACAGGTCAATGTAAGCTTGGGCACTTTTATTCCAACTAAAATCCAGTTTCATCATACGCTGGCGTATCCTGTGTAATTCGGATGTGTGTTCATAAAGGCCGATGGATCGGTATATCGCATGTGTGATGTCTCCGACAGATGCATTGAGATGGGTGATGCCATATCCATTTTCGTCTCCGATATCTATAACCGTATCTTTCAAACCTCCGGTACTCCGGACTACCGGTACGGTTCCGTAGCGCATGGCATATAGTTGATTCAAACCACAGGGTTCGACCCGGGATGGCATGAGCAGGAAATCAGCCCCGGCATACATGCGATGCGCCAGCTTTTCGTTATAGCCGATGTAAAGCCCGAAATCGCCTGAACTTATGGGTTTCAGGGCATTCAACCTTGCTTCAACTTCTCGCTCGCCGCTGCCCAATATCAAAAAATTCATTCTCCTGCCGATGTGTTGGAAGCTGTCGATTATGACATCAGGCAGCAGTTCTGCAGCCTTTTCGCCGACCAGCCTTCCTATGAAAACAAACAAGGGCTTTTCGGGATCAAGGTTAAAAGTTGAACATAGCTCCTTTTTGGCGGCCTGTTTTCCCGATGCGGCGTCACGTATTTTATAGTGTCGGTCCAACGTTGGATCTGAAGCCGGATCCCATACTTGGGTGTCAATTCCATTGAGAATGCCCACACATTTCCCTCGTTCGTATTCGAAGAGTGGCTCCAGTCCGTTGGAGGTGACCCTCATCTCCTGTAAATATGTCTGGCTGACGGTGGTCACTCTCCAGGCACATTTGATTGCTGCAGCCAGGGGATTGATCCGGCCTTCCCATTCCAACAAGCCCCGTTTCCAACTGTCCCATGACGGAATCAAACTGCTCTTGTCCCAGTTCATTGCCCCCTGATATTGGGCATTATGGATGGTTAGTACCACCGGAACGGATGCCAAAGTCCGGAATGCATAGCTGTGCTGCATCATGAAGGGAATGAGCCCAGTATGATGATCATGCACATGGACGATATCAGGTTGGTGTGCCCATTGGGACATCCAGTCTGTTACGGCGATTTGAAAAGCCAGAAATCTTTCATCATCATCGTCGTATCCATATATCTTATCCCTGTCCAGTAACCCATGGACATCCACCAGATAAAGGTCGAAGCCCAGCAGATTCGTAGTTTCTTTTATTACCGTGTATTCGAACCAGGCGGATCCGAGAGATGCGCCTCCCTTGTGCGCCACGCTCCATTTGTTTTCGTATAGAAAACGGGTCCTGTACATGGGCATGACAACCTTGGCGACATGACCTGCGTCCTGCTGATATCTGGGCAGGGCTCCTACCACATCACCTAATCCGCCAGCTTTGGCGACGGGATAACACTCTGCTGAAACGTGTACAATTTCCATCTCGAACTTCCTTACGATGTCAAATTAGTGAAGTTTGCCCATAGCCATCCCCGGCTTAATAAAATTATTTTTAACTACGTCATTTCTTACTATTTTCATCGGGCTAAAACGAATGAATAAAGTAAACCCATCATGAAACAACCTTCCAGCCAGGCCGGCATCCCAACCAATTACGGAGCCCTTGGGACCCTTGTCATGGTCTTTTTCTTCTGGGGATTCATAGCTGCTTCCAACAGCATGCTTATCCCTTTTTGTAAGACTCATTTCGAGTTGACCCAATTCGAATCCCAACTCATTGGGTCTTCTTTCTACGGAGCCTATTTCATCGGCTCGTTGATCATCTTCGTCGTTTCCAACCTACTTGGATATGACATCATCAACCGGATAGGCTACAAGCGTGGCATTGTTTATGGCTTGTTGATCTCTGTAGTAGGTGCGTTGTTGATCATCCCTTCCGCCAATGCAGAAAGCTTCAATGCGATCCTGGGTTCCCTGTTTATTGTAGCGCTTGGTTTTTCCCTGCAACAGACATGCGCACAACCATTTGCCATCTCATTGGGTGATCCTGCAACGGGGTCGCACCGTTTGAATCTGGGTGGCGGGGTGAATTCTTTTGGCACGACGCTCGGACCAATCATTGTAAGTTTCTTCCTGTTCGGATCAGTGGGATCGGCCGCAACCGAGGTGACGGTAAAAAACATCAACAATCTTTATATCATAGTCGCCGGTGTATTTGCCGCAGTGGCGTTGATATTCCACTTTTCGAAACTCCCTGAGGGCCGTAACGACGAACCATTCGAAAGTACGCGCAAGGCTTCTGCATCGTTGTTGGCCATGACGGGTCTTATACTGGCCGTCATCGTCATTGGAATGTTGACAAACATCCCCAAACTTTACCTGCTATTGGCCACGCTCGTGGTGGTGATCGGTATTCTGTTCTACGGCAATCGTGAAGCCGCGATCAGTGAAACGGGTTGGGGTGCCATGAAATATCCTCAGCTGATCTATGGCATGTTGGGCATTTTCGTGTATGTTGGTGTGGAAGTAACAATAGATAACAACTTCGGTGCCCTGCTTAAGCAGCCCGGATATTTCAACGCCGAGGGGCTGGATGAAAGCAAGATCTCCCAATACATTTCACTTTATTGGGGTAGTCTGATGATTGGTCGCTGGACAGGAGCCATCAGTGTATTCAATCTCAAGGGCACTGCAAAAACCATTGCGACGATGGTCATACCATTTGTCGCCTTTGGTGTGATACTCCTTGTCAATTATCTTTATGGCAACCCAATTGACAATCTTATTCCTTACGCCATTGTAATCGCCATTGCAGTTGCTGCATTCTTTTTCGGACAGGAGAAACCGGTCAAAACGTTGTTGGTGCTTTCAGTGCTGGCTGCAGTCGGCATGATCGTTGGTTCGTTCACTACCGGGATTGTGTCC
>JBEEMB010000220.1:0-3433 GCA_041167815.1 Bacteroidota bacterium
ATTTTACGAATGGTCCCGGATGGCCGTCTTCAGTCCATAGAAGATCTTTCATTTGCGGATCGCGTCATTGCCACGTTCATTGATGGCATCACGTTTGAGACCCAGTTCCTACAGGATGATATAAGGACTCTTTCCGTAAAGTATGAAATCATGCCCAATGGATACCTTCGGGTAAGGCAGGAGGGCATTGATGCGAATGGGGAAGCTTATTCGAATACGGAGTACTACCACAAGCAGATGAGCGTACTTCCGTATGCCGCATCAGTCTCCGGCGCTGTGATCAAACCCACAGAGGAAGGTGTTATAAGGCATAAGTCTCTCACCGCAATGGAGGAGCAGACCAATATGCAATTGGAACAGATCAGAAAGCAGATAGAACTTCTTGCACTTCAAGCCCAGGAGATCCAGAAACGGAAGGAGCTTTCGCTTATCATATATGATGCGAAACTCAATTTCAGTCCGGTGATAGGACATATCTATCATTTATATGAAAAAAGAGATGGGAGTCATTTGTTGTCGATGGTGAGTCCTACAGAATGGGGCGGCAGCGGGCCTTTCAAGCGGTGTGTCGCCAGTGTTAAGCTGTTGGCTGACCATACATGGATGGAAGTGATCTGACAAACTGTTTCTAATCAATCAAAAATCAGGCTGACATACAAAAACGAAAAACGCCGTCCCTTTATGAGACGGCGTTTCTTATGATACCTAAACGTTTACTTCACTTCTTCGAATTCTGCATCGGTCACGTTATCGGCTCCGGCGGAAGATCCTTCATTCGCAGATGCTCCCTGAGCTCCGGCATCCTGCCCTCCGGCCTGTTGTGATGCGTTGTACATGTCCTGGCTGGCGGCAGTCCAAGCTGCGTTCAATGCTTCAGTAGCCTTTTCAATCGCATCAAGGTCTTGTGACTTGTGTGCGTCTTTGAGCTGTTGAAGGCTGTTTTCGATGGCTGCTTTCTTATCTGCCGGGATTTTGTCACCGAATTCTTTGATCTGCTTTTCAGACTGAAACACGAGGCTGTCTGCCGCATTAAGTTTTTCGATGCGCTCACGGGCCGCCTTATCAGTGGCCTCATTGGCCTTGGCCTCATTCTTCATCTTTTCGATCTCCTCCTTGGTCAGACCACTTCCGGCTTCGATCCTAATCTTCTGCTCTTTTCCGGTTCCTTTATCCTTGGCACTTACATTGAGGATACCGTTGGCATCGATATCAAAGGTGACCTCAATCTGCGGAACGCCACGTGGGGCCGGTGGAATGTTATCAAGATTGAAGATGCCCAGGGTCTTGTTCTGGTTTGCCATGGGACGCTCACCCTGAAGTACATGTATCTGAACGCCCGGTTGGTTGTCGGATGCTGTTGAGAACACCTCAGACTTCTTGGAAGGAATGGTGGTGTTTGAGGGGATCAGCACCGTCATCACACCACCCATGGTTTCGATACCGAGGCTTAGCGGGGTGACGTCCAGCAGTACTACATCCTTCACCTCTCCGGTAAGCACAGCACCCTGTACGCCTGCACCAATGGCTACGGCTTCGTCCGGATTAACGCTTTTGTTTGGCTTCTTGCCAAAGAATTTCTCTACGATTTCCTGGACCTTTGGAATACGAGTGGATCCGCCGACCAGGATTACCTCATCAATCTGAGAAGCAGAAACACCGGCATCCTTAAGTGCCTGTTCGCAAGGGCGAAGGCAGCGCTCAAAGAGGTTATCTGCCAAACTCTCGAACTTGGCACGGGTAAGTTTTTTTACCAAGTGCTTGGGTACACCATCAACTGCGGTAATGTAAGGCAGGTTTACTTCAGTCTCAGAGGAGGATGACAATTCAATTTTGGCTTTTTCAGCAGCTTCTTTCAAGCGCTGGAGTGCCATGGGATCCTTTCGGAGATCAATGGCTTCTTCAGACTTAAACTCATCTGCGAGCCAGTCCATGATCACTTTATCAAAGTCGTCACCACCCAGATGCGTATCACCATTGGTTGATTTCACTTCAAATACGCCATCACCCAGGTCAAGGACGGAGATATCGAAAGTACCTCCACCAAGATCGAATACCGCGATCCGGCTGTCCTCCTGCTTTTTATCCAGACCATAAGCCAGCGCTGCCGCAGTGGGTTCATTCACGATCCGGCGTACGGTAAGTCCGGCAATTTCACCGGCTTCTTTGGTAGCCTGACGTTGGGCATCGTTGAAATAAGCCGGCACTGTGATGACCGCTTCGGTTACTTCATGTCCGAGATAGTCTTCGGCGGTTTTCTTCATCTTTTGAAGAACCATGGCACTGATCTCCTGGGGCGTGTATAGACGACCGTCGATGTCGATACGCACGGTGTTGTTGTCGCCTTGGGCCACTTTATAACTCCAGTGTTTTACTTCCTCTGTCACTTCATCGAAGCGGCGCCCCATAAAGCGTTTTACACTGGATATGGTATTGATGGGGTTTGTGATGGCCTGACGTTTAGCCGGATCACCAACCTTGCGTTCTCCGTTTTTCAAGAATGCCACTACAGAGGGCGTAGTGCGACGCCCTTCGTCGTTTGCGATAACCACAGGCTCGTTCGCCTCCATTACCGAAACGCAGCTGTTCGTAGTGCCCAGATCGATTCCGATTATTTTTCCCATGATTTTTCGGTTTGTTTGACTCTAAATAACAACTCCTGTGCCGAGGGGAAAAAAGTGAAATCTTGTCAGGGTTTAGTGCGAAACAGGCAAAATAGAATGTAATTACGTCAGTTCTGGCAGGTTTCCGTCTGACAAAACTGCTAAAAGCTACCGGTTTGATATTCAAACCTGGATGTCAAAAGAAGATTGAACATGGGTGAATCCTTGGAGCATTACCCTGGCCTTGGAGGATTGTATACCTAAACACGATGGCTGAGAAAATGATGCATGATGAGATCGGCGTGGTCACGTGAATTTTCTATAAACCATTTATTGGTTTTCAGTCCTCCACAAATGACACCTGCCAGGTAAATTCCGGGCATGTTGGTTTCCATGGTCGTAGGGTCATGCACAGGGGTCTTCATCGGATCATCTCCAATGGCTACTCCCATTGATGTAAGCAATGAGAAGTCTGGCAAATAGCCGGTCATAGCCAGCACAAAGTCGTTTTCAACAGTAATGATACCCTGCGGAGTGAGTATTTCAACCTCATTTTCTCTGATATCGGTGAGTTCCGATTCAAAGTAGGCCTTGATTTCTCCATCCTTTATGCGGTTCTCTATATCCGGCCGTACCCAGTATTTGACAGATTCCCTGATGCCGGCATCGCGAATGACCATGGTAACATCCGCCCCTTTCCTCCAGGTTTCAAGCGCCACATCCACTGCAGAGTTCGCCGCACCTACCACAATGATCTTCTGGCCGAAATATGGATGCGGTTCCTTGTAGTAGTGATGAACCTTGGGTAGCTGCTCACCGGAAACACCCATTAA
>JBEEMB010000266.1:0-3836 GCA_041167815.1 Bacteroidota bacterium
CCGGGTTGCAGGAAGAGCAGGGTGTTGTTGGCCCGGGCCGCCGCTTGTCCGATGGGAGGATGCGTGCAGGGTTCGATGCCGGTGACATACTCTCCGCGTCCAAAATGCTGCCAGTTGGTCAACCAGGGCATTTCTGACTTGCGGAAGCTGAGGGTCACTCCCAGGTTGATGGATGGATTGTGGAGCCCCGCACGGCAGATACCTTCATCATCTGCGGCAATGTCAATGAAGGCCACCTGTTCGCCATTCCCGTTGTGTTCGGGAAGGGTATCGCGACAGATCATATATGCATCTGCATCCGGAAACGGTTGACCGTCGCGGGTCGTCATCACGCCGTTCCAGGAAAGCCGGCTGCCCTTGTCTGCCAGCGGCCAGCCGAAATTGCAGTGGTACATCAGCATGTGCGGGGCTGTGGTATTGCCCCGGTTGATCACTTCATCTTTGATATGGATGGAGGCTTCGCCGAGTTTCGATGTGATGGTCCTGCGAAGTTCCAGACAAGGCCCGAAAATATTCGACTCCCGGATGATGCCGGTGATGCTCATATCCAATTTACCCACAGCCGGATCCGGTTGGATGATCGAAACGATCTCTGCCGGTGTGTTGCTGATCCGTCCGTGAATACCCCGTTCGCCGTGTTCATCTTTTTCAGGTCCGCCGACATGCGTCAGTCCGCAGGTGCTCATCAGACCACCACCGAAGGTGCGGAGCCAGTCGAGACCCTTGTCCGACAAGGATTGTGGCGGGGTGAACCCTGCATGACTCAGCCAGGCGAGGTTGTATTGATTGAATACGGCATCCCCGATATCCATGGCCCTGTCGAGCAGCACCTTGTACCGCAAACCCGCGCCGGTATTGATCCAGGCGATGCGCATCCCCCGGCCGGGACCGTTGTCCAATACGGATGTTTCAATCCCGCCGACCTGTGAGACGTTCCCCACCTTATCGCTCCACATCGATGATCCTGCCATCACTTTGATTTATTTGATGTGCCGGCGGCGGAATACACCGGGTGGCTCGCATTTCCGCCGGATTTCAGATAGGCCATGAGGTCTTTCAATTCCTCCGCATTCAGGGCATTGATCATGCCGCCCAACATCGGCGATACTTCCGACACGCGGGTCCGAAGCACATTCTTCTTCAATACCTCGCGGACGGTCTGCGGATCGAAGGGGTTCTGAGAGATGTAGTATTTTTCGTTATCCTGACGGATGAGACGACCCAGGATCGATCCGCCCGCTTTCAAATAAAAGACGGTAGAGCCGTACTGATCCGAGATGGTTTTGTTCGGATGGATGATGGCCTCCAGCATGTCCTTGTCTGAAAAACGGTTGCCGAGTTGGGTGAGGTCGGGGCCCGCCACACCACCTTCTCCGCGCATCTGATGGCAGGTGCGGCAGAGGGATGCGGCGAACATGGCCTTTCCCTGATCGAAGTTCCGGGGAGATGCGCCCTGCTGTTGTACGACCTGCAACGCTTCCTCCACGTTCCAGTTTTTTCCCGGACCTTTTGGTCTGACCGGTCCGAGGTCAAGGCCCCTGCGAGCAAGGGTTACGAGTGAGTCGCCTGACAGTTTGTTATACCGGGCAAAGCTTTCTTTCGGCACATTTTCCAGGGCATTCTTCCTTGCCTTGTCGATGAATCCGACATAGCAGACGCCACCTTTATAACCAAATGCTTTGGTGTACCACTGGAAATATTTATTCCTCAGATCATCATTCCATCCCTTCTTCGCCTGGCTGAGTACGTTGGCATACCAGGTCTGGTTAAGCGGGGGCATCTTGGAGAGCATCCCGGCGATGTCCATGCCGTACTGGGGATTGCGGAGGATGAGGTCGGAAGATGCTGACAGCGTTTGCTGACTCTTCATGTCGTCTTTGGCGGTGAGCAGCAGGGCCATGGTCTTTTCCACCGACTTCGGTGCTTCAACATAGACAAGCATTTTGCTCAGTTCCTTGTTCAGGTCTTGGCTGGCAGCTGGGAAAAGCGGGTCCAGCAGGGCGGCTACGGATTCTTTTTCTGCCACATCCGGTGCACCCATCCGGGCAAAAACGAGTTCGACGGCACGGATCAGATCGAGTTGCTGTGATTCGGTCAGTGACTTGATGTTGACGGCGGTGAGGGCTGCCAACAGTGGTTTTTTGACAGAAGCATCGCCCCTGCGCGCAAGCCCGATGGCGGCATGTGTCAGCGTCACCGGATCTTTTTCCTGCAGGGTTTTATCCTTCCAGTCTGCGA
Organism: Bacteroidota bacterium; assembly: GCA_041167815.1. GTDB lineage: Bacteria > Bacteroidota > Bacteroidia > Chitinophagales > Chitinophagaceae > Pollutibacter. The sequence goes on from JBEEMB010000266.1 coordinate 2,239, forward strand.
TGGGTTGTGCCTCGATGGCAATGCGAGCGGCATATCTGATATGGCGGTCTTTATCCTTCAAGTAAGGCCAGGCCTCTTCCACGGCTCCGGGTTTGGCGACACCGTGCAGGGCTTCCAGTTTCCGGCGGGTCTTCAGGGCGTCATTCACGGTTGCGGTAGCGGGTTTGATGTCTTTCACATCACTGCCGGTGTAATAGACGCGATAGAGGTCGGATTCCAGTCGGCGGCCGCCTGTCAGGAAGTACATGGCGCCGTCCGGGCCGATGGTTCCGTCGGTCAGCGGCAGGGGAGAGCCGGAGATGAATTCTTCGCCGGTGGCCGTGTAGGATGCGCCGTTCAGGGTTGGATAGACGGCGTATATGATACCAAAGCTCCAGTCGAAGGCGAACAGGGCGTTGCGGTATTTCGCGGGGAATCTGGCATTGGAACCGCTCATGAAATTGGTGGGGGATCCCTGTCCGACGTTGATGGCCGCCGGCAGGTTATCGGGGTAATTGGCGTTCCATTTGAGGGTGCCGGGTCTCCAGCCGAATTCAGCACCGCTGGTGATGTGCAGGATCCGGGTCGGGCGGTACCAGGGCGTACCGAAATCCCATTCCATATCGGAATCATAAGTGAACATCTCTCCGGCATCATTGAAGGCGATGTCGAAGGAGTTCCTCAGACCCGAAGCGATCAGTTCCCAGCGTGTGCCTTCCGGATCCACCTTGGCGATCCAGCCGCCGTGCGATTCCACGGTGTTGTCGTGTCCGTTGGGATCCTTGATCAGCGGGAAGAGGTTATCGAGTTTGCCGTCCGGGATATTGCGGTAGGCATCCATCTTCGGGATCTTGGTGAAGTTGCCCGCCACGACGTGGATGGATTGCTTGTCTGGCGACAGCACGACGCTGTGGGTGCCGTGTTCGCCGGATCCCTGCAGGTTTTTCAGCAGGGTGATCTTATCGAACTGGTCATCTCCGTTGGTGTCCTGCAGACGGTAAAGTCCGCTGGTCTTTTTCAGATCGTTGTTACCGGAGTGGTTCACCATCACATACAGACTGTTGAAGGCGTAGAGCAGTCCCTGGGCGTAACCCATGGAAATCTTTCCAGGATCCTTCTCATTCATGAAGGCCGGATCGCTCTTCACTTCCAGCTTTTCGGCCCTGGTTTTGGTGACGGTATCGCCGATGGCCGGTACGGTGATCCGGTAGAGGTATCCGTACTGGTCGGAGGCGATGATCCGGCCCTTCGGGTCGAAGGTCATGGACACCCAGGAGCCCTCCTCATGTTCGGACGGTCCATAGAGCCGTTCAGCCCGGAAGCCCGCGGGGAGCTTGAGTTTCGCGGCTTTGGGGTCCGTGGGCGGAATGCTTGATTCCTCAGGTTGTTGATAATAGGTGAAGGCCGAAGCGATCAGCAGGCAGGTCAGCCCGGTCAGGGCGAGGAGGGTTGTTTTTTTTCTCATGGCACGCGGTTGCGGTCACGGAATTTAGGAGGATAATGGCAATTAAACAAATGGAAGTGAGGGATTGGGGAATATTGGTTACAAAGGAGGGGGGATGGGTGTGGTAGGGGATTTTATATGATGAAAATTTATGATGTGTATTTTGGGGGCGTTG
>JBEEMB010000314.1:0-4164 GCA_041167815.1 Bacteroidota bacterium
GCTGAGAAGATGTAATTCCGAAGCAGAGGTGTCTTTGCATCGGTATAATCTCCGAAGGATTTGTTGCGTGCATTCAGGATGAGGCACCATATCAGATTGGTGGTGAGGCCGCCCCAGAGTAGCACGACGTAAATGACATTGTTACGATAAAGGAATTCCCCTTCTCCGGGATGGGCCGCCTTCCATAAATCATTGGCGATGGTGGCCATGGACTGTCCTGCTTCGAGTCCGAAGTTGAAGCAGGCACTCAACACGCCGGATACGATCGCCACCGTCATACCCAATCCGAATTTGTATTCCGTTTCTCCGGAACCGCCATGCGGATCAGTACCGGCGACGGACAGTTCACGTTCCTTCATCATGCCGGCGCGTCCGCTGACCCCAATGCCCACGATGCAAATGAGCAGACCTGCAAGGATGGTCAGGCCCCAATCAGAGCCAAGCATCGCAGACATGGTATCCTTGCCTGCTACGGGACTGAAATCATACCAGATGGCCGGAATGACGGCGCCGAATACCATACACAAACCGAGGATGATGCTGCTGCCAAGCGATACGCCGAGGTAACGGACGCCAAGTCCGTAGGTGAGGCCGCCGATGCCCCAGAGGACACCAAAGAGGTAGGTCATGCCGAGGATGGATGCATCCGTCGACCGGATAATCTCGGCGAAGCCGTCGATCGTCAGCCAGGCGGCCAATGGGGGGACGATCAACCAGGAGAATAGGCCTCCGACGATCCAATAGCTTTCCCATTTCCAGCCTCTGACTTTTTTAAAAGGCATGTAGAAACTCCCGGAAGCGAAGCCACCGATGAAGTGAAAAATGACGCCGAGCAGTGCAGACATAATGTTGGGGATAAGGGTTGTGTCAATCGTTAACGTCCAGTCGCAGACCGTCGTGGCTGCGTCTGTTATCTGAAGATACGGCAAGGTTCCGACAGCCGGTGCTTCGTTCCGGAAACATAGAAATAAAGGCTGCCTCAACCGTCCTGACCCCTCCTGAGTTCAGCGGGATCAGCATTTATCATCGCCCGAACAGGGCGTCCTCCACTTCTTTGGCGGCGAACATGAAGGCGGCATCGTGTCCGATCCCCGGGGTCTCTACCTTCCTCCAGTTGAAGGGCCATCCCTTACTTTTTGCCAGTGCCTGGGCGAATGCATAGCAGTTTCGGCCACGCTCCAGTCGATGTTGCCCCTGACGCATACCATCGGGACTGTCATCGAAGCTGGGACGAGGATAGATATCGTCGGTTCCGAGATACAGGGTCAGCGGAGCGGCGAGGTAGGCCTTCAACACCTTGTCGTCGGACAGTGATTCGGGCAATCCACCGAAACCGTAACCGAAAGGCTGGTCGCGTGTCGGGAAAAGGTCGGAACCCGGATTGGATGCCACAATGCGCCGGGCTTCCCCGGGCAGGAAGGCTGCCATGCGGACGAGGAACTGCCCCCCCGCAGAATGTCCGATGAGATAATATGGCAGGGTGTCGTTCCCCATTGCCTTACGGGCAAAGGACACGATACCGGGCACCATGGTATAGGTCCATGCCGCAGTCGGTTGTGCCTGCTTTCCCTTCATCAATCCCCCCCGCTGATAACGGGCGGAAGGGAAACGGGTGGAGTCGAACTCAGGGGTAATGATGATGGCGCGAAATCTTTCCGCGAGGGTGATGGCGAAGTTCCGGTAGTCTTCCGCGTTGCGCTTGACACCATGGAATACGAGGATCAATGGACCTCCGGCGTAGGTCGGTGGCCGGTATGTATGCAGGGTCAATGGTTCTCCCTGATTTTCGTACACGATCCGGGAGGCGCCTACAGGGATCGATTGGGCCACGACAGACAGACTAAACACCCAAAACAAGGCAATCAACATAAAAAAACGACACATGTTACTTAGTTTAATATATGATATTCAATGACGATGCCAGGCTGGCGGAATGTCAGAAATGCTTCCTGAGGGCGGCCAGGGCCATGGAAAGCTGATTTCTGGCGACCTGGTAACCAATGCCCATCAACTCACAGATCTCCGCGTATTCCAGATGGCAGAAAAATCGAAGATATAGGATCTCGCGTTGTCGTGGAGGGATCACGCCGAGTGCATCGACGAGTTTTCGTACCTGCTCGCGATGTTCTTCCCGGTTGATGATAAAGTCTTCGGCACTGACATGAAAGTCCATTTCTCCGGGGATTCCGCCGGCGCGTTTCCGTTGATCCCTGAAATGTGCCAGCATACGATTTCGAAGGGCTCCCAGCAGATAGGACGGAATGGAAGTGACAGGAGGAGGGGCCTTTCGTTCCCAAATATGGATGAAGATATCATGGATGAGATCTTGTAATATATCACTATCGGGAATGACTTTTCGTCCATATCGTTCCAGCATCTCGTAATGGGCGCTGAAGATATCCGCAAGGGCGGATCTGTCGCCCCGACGAAAGCTTTCCCATAAAACGAGTTCATCCTGCATTTTTTCCAGAAAAAGAGGTTACAAATTAGTCAATCGCGACACTATTGTCAGAAAAATCCTAAAAAGGAGGCCACCTATGAGCCAAATGGAACAACAACCGGACAATTTCGTATTCCCGGAAAGAAAGATTTCGGCAGAAGCGGTGCAACGTTCCCGGGTTAAATTGATGGAGCGTCTGGAAGCGGCGGACAGGAGTCGCCTGCGCAGCCGAAAGGTGTTTCGCATACTTAGCATGTCGGCCGCAGCCTGTCTTATCATATATGTCAGCTTCCTGCCCATGGAAGGCAGAAAGGCGTCTGTTTATGCGGGTATCGGAGAAAAGCTGGAAAAAACATTACCCGACGGATCACTGGTGATCATGAACAGCGATACCCGCCTCAAATTCAAGAGGCAACTATCGACGTTGCCCAAGCGGGAAGTATGGATGCAGGGAGAGGCTTTTTTCAAGATCAGTCGCACGAACGATGCCAAACCTTTCATTGTGCACACCGAGCATTTCGATGTGGAGGTAACAGGTACCCAGTTCAATCTGAACAGTGGGGCTGATAGCTCGAGCATCCTGTTGACAGAAGGTTCCGTCAATCTGCTGATGCCGGATGGTAGAAAAATCCAGATGAGTCCAGGCACTTATTTTTCAACGGATGGTTCCGTGCCGGATGTGAAGATGATCCAACATGAAGCTCCGGTTACCGTTGATAAACCAGCCGCCGTACTGTCATGGCTCGACAAAAATCTGGTGTTCGAGGATATGCCACTGAGCGATGTGGCCCGACAGATCGAATTGCTGTACAAGGTAAAAGTCAAATTCAGTTCGGACAATATAGCTGCCCGACGTATCACCGGTATACTTCCCAACGAAAACTTAGATATTTTGTTAAGGGCACTAGAGGCCACGACAGACTTCACCATTGATCAGGAAAACAACATTGTCAACATTCAAGAGAACCCATAAACCAAAGCGCTACTCATGAGAAAGGTCACAAGCATCGGTACGTTGCTGCTTCTTACGACGGCGATGGTCGGCGCTACTCCCCGGCAGACGGGCGAGACGCTATCCGCCATCAGCCATTCGGAGGGCACCCATCTCCAGTCATCAAAACGGAGTCCAAGGGAGACGACTACCCTGGTGGAAGTCTTACGGCGACTGAACCGTGAAAAAGGCACTTATTTCCTCTTCAGTGATGCCTCCATCGGCGGATTTCCGGTCCAGGCACCGAATTTGAAAGAATCAACGGACAAGATCATCGATGAACTCACCCGACAGGCGGGATTGAGTTTCACGAAGGTTTCCGACAACACATTCGTCATCCGCGGTGCCAAAGGCACTACAATGCCGGAGGCCACGTCCTCGGCTTCAGTACCCCTGTCCAGTAATTTTATCAGGATGGAGGATCTTCGGGCGGAACAGATCATCATCAACGGGAAGGTATTGTCGGCCAAAGACAACACCCCGCTGGAAAATGTCACGGTCCGCATCGTTGGAACGAAAAAAGGCACAACAACCCGGGCGGACGGCAGTTATACCATCACCATTGATCGTGGGCAATCCCTTGAATTCTCCCGGGTGAACATGATTTCCCGAACGGTGAAAAGTCCGGATGGTCGCAGCGAAGTGATCGTTTTACTGCAGGAATCCGAAAACAACCTCTCTGAAGTCGTGGTTGTTGCCTACAGCAATCAAAAGCGCAGTACGTTCACGGGTT